>JBECKU010000189.1:0-13505 GCA_040235385.1 Candidatus Sulfobium sp.
TTGTATACCGTCTAAATGATGCGCTTCGGGGCGGCAGCAACTATATGATTATTAAGCCGGGACTTTCGGAAAATTAAATTGTATGAAGTGAGCCCGGGGGTCAGCAGTGAAGCACGGTTGTTTGTTCCGAGTTCCAGAGGGGAATCAATAAATAATGGGGTGGACTTCAAATAAATCGTAAGTTGACATCTGCTTCTGCGATTGATAAAAAATAAATAAGGGTTGTTTTTGTAAGTTGTTAAGCGGTGCGATATGGCTGAAAAATGAAGCGGTGGGTCTTAAGTATTATTTTTGCATCATTGGCACTGATATGTGCCGGATTTAACGCGGCATACTCATTTACACCGCTGGCAGTTTCGGACGATCCTCTTGTGAGAATGCCGGGGTCCCAGCCTCCGCCTGATAACAATCTTTCACTTGAAAGCCCGGGGAGATGTCAGAACTGCCACTCGGGCTATAATAGCGCAAAGGAGCCAGGATTCAATTGGCGGGGCTCTATGATGGCGCAGGCTGCCAGGGATTTCCTTTTCTTCGCATGTCTTACGGTGGCAGCGCAGGATTCTACATGGGCAATCGGCCGTCCGAATGCCACGGACATCTGTGAGAGATGCCACTTTCCTCAGGGGTGGATCGAGGGGCGCTCGGATCCTACGAATGCCTCTCTGATGACAGGGTCGGACTATGACGGCGTTCATTGCGATTTCTGCCATAACAAGTTTGACCCGTTCTTCGAAGGCACTCATGCAGGCACGCGCGAAGGGAACGACTGGATGAACTACTGGGATGAGACTAATTTAAGCTCCACACCGTCCCAACCCGCGGCTGACGCTACTTATAATGCCGATAAGAACCTGGCCGAGGACATTATGCTTTTCAACAGCGGACAATTCTACGGTACAGACAACTTTCCGTTCAGCTATCCGGATTATTTTGAGAGCGCCTCCGGGCAGTACTTTCTTAGTGGAACTAGGGACAAACGTGCATCATTCGCCGATGCGAGCGCGAGGCATCCCATGCTCTACAGCCGCTACCACAAGTCAAAATATTTCTGCAGTACCTGTCACGATGTGTCAAACCCGATCCTGGCAAACCTTCTGCTGGGGGGCGTCACACCTGATCAAACTCGGGTGAACTTTATGGGGACCCTCTGGTCTGAGAACCATTCGGCGAGCAGCTATTTTCATGTGGAGAGGACCTTCTCGGAGTTCATGCTCTCGGCATATGGACAACAGGGCGGAACACCCGGCGTCGGCCCTTTTGCGCCGACAGAATTCAACACATCCTATCCGAATAATTACATCGCCAAGTGTCAGGACTGTCATATGAGGGATGTAGTGGGAAAGGGGTGCAGCTTGAAGGACGGAGTAGTTCGTACCGGCGACCCTGCTACCACCGGGAGCATAGAGCATCCCAATAGCGGCCAGCCTTTGCACGACATGACAGGTGGGAACGCCTGGGTATCCTACGTGCTGGCAAGCGCAATAGCCGGTTCTCCAAATTACGATCCCACAAACGATCAGCTCCTTAACCAGGGTTCGTCCGTTCTTACCCTCGATCTGGGTCAGGGACTCGGCATCGATCCTGTCGCCCTGCTTGCAGGGGTGGATCGGGTGAAGCAGCAATTGCACCTTGCCGCCTCAATTCAGAACGCGAATTATGATGAATCAACCGGGGCTCTCTCCTTCAGAATACAGAACCAGACGGGCCATAAACTCATCTCCGGATTTCCGGAAGGCAGGAGGATGTTCGTCAACATCAAGGCCTACAATTCGGATAATCAGCCTATATATGAGGTAAACCCTTATGATTATGACGCAGGAACACTTAAAGGACTCGCTTACAATTATCAGTCGGGCATTCCTGCACCACCCGGTCCTCTCGGGACCAATGAGGTCTACATTGACGAACTGGTTTATGAAGCGCATCCGAGCAGCACGCTGACAGAAGAAGATCACACCTTCCACTTTGCTCTGGCGACGGACAGGTACAAGGACAACCGGATTCCCCCGAAAGGCTTCAGAATCAACGATGCCGCGGCGCGTATTTCGCAGCCCCGGTGGCATGGTGCTGATGCACCGGGGTATTTCACTGCAGCAGAGTACGCCGGGGGGTATGATGATGTAGCAATAAATATTTCTTCCGGAGCGGCGTACGTCGAGATAAATCTCTTCTACCAGACCACAAGCAGGGAATACATCGAGTTCCTGAGGGATGAGATCAACGGGAACCCTGACAATATGACATTGCCCTCGAATGCGTACATCATCCAGACGGACCCTTTCTTTTCGCAGTTAAAAGCCTGGGGTGATACTATCTGGTCACTGTGGACACATAACATGAATGTAGATGGAGCCAGACCCTTCCTGATGGCCCAGGCGAAGATCGGACCGCCTCCGGCGGTGACGACGGGCAGCGCAACGGGCATCACGGCCACTTCAGCGACCCTGAACGGCACAGTCAATCCCAATGGGGCGAGCACAACGGCGTACTTCCAGTGGGGGACGACGACGAGCTATGGGAGTATAACGGCGTCTCAGAACATGGGAAGCGGGACGACAGCGGTAGCGATTCCGGGAGGGGGCATAAGCGGTCTGAGCTGCAATAAAACATATCACTTTCGGGCGGTGGGGACGAACAGCGGAGGGACTACTTACGGCCTGGACAGAACATTTACGACATCGGCGTGTCCGGTGACGCCTCCGACGGTGACGACGGGCAGCGCAACGGGCATCACGGCGACGGGCGCGACCCTGAATGGTACGGTCAATCCCAATGGGGTGAGCACGACGGCGTACTTCCAGTGGGGGACGACAGTGAGCTACGGTAACGACACAGCGTTCCAGTCAATCGGAAGCGGTAGCAGCGACGTGAGTGTTTCCGAGATTCTGACGGGGTTATCATCTGGTATTACTTATCATTACAGGATAGTGGCTACCAGCAGCGCTGGGACTGTCTATGGATCAGATATGGACTTTACGACAACTGCCGGCGGCGGTGGGCTTGTGAAAATTGTGTCAGACGGCACAACTTATTCCACTATCCAGGAAGCATACAGCCAGTGCTCAAGTGGAGACGTTCTTGAAATGCAGGCAACTACTTTCATTGAAAATCTTGATTTCGGTTCAAACATATTAGTTCTTCTGAAAGGTGGATATGACGCGTCTTTTACATCTCAAACAGGTTTTACGACAGTCCAGGGGATGATGACTGTCGGAGCGGGTGCAATAACAGTCGAGAATTTGATAGTAGACTAAGATATGGGCAGACCTTTTGGGAAATCCGCATCTTTTTTGTTGTACCGACAAATCAACGTTGGCAGTGTTTCGCCTGGTTTAACATTATTGATTGAAGCTCGCATTTCTTGAGAAACCGGCCTTAAAAGGCAGTAGTCAAACCTGCAGATTGGACATTGGACAGAAAACACCCTTCGTCCCGGATGCGGCGGGACTGCCATACCCCCTGCTAACTTCTTCAGTCCCGGGCACTATCTGCTTGTCCGATACGCTTGAATGTTTTAAGCCTGGCGCAAAAGGGACATGATATTATCACGGGTATTACAGTCCGATCGAAGTCTTTATCAAAACTCGCGCCCTAAGGCGAATACCTGCCTTTCGGCACACGGTCCTTAAGGGCATCGGGAAGGACGAACTTCACAGTATCTGCAACACGGCCTTTTTTAACCGTTATCAAGAGTTCCCTCTTTCCTTCTTTTTCGAGGTCGAGCCCCGAAACAATATAAAGCCCGTTATGCTTGTCCGTTACCGTCGGTGTCGGAGTGGAACTCTCGCCGGAGACGAGGTCCTTAAGAACAAATGTTATCTCCGCGCCACTGACATCCTCATCGCGGGCATTGTGTATCACTATACCCACTACGTTCTTTCCGATATCATACTCTTTGTCGTCGAGAAGAATTTCCACGCTGTACGCAGCATGTTGGGTAACGTCGAAGAGGGTATTCTGAAAGTGCTTTGTGAAGATAGTCTTTCCTTTTCCTCCAAACAGGCTGTTATCCGCGGAGCTCGACGGTGCGGCGGCAATCATGACCAACGCCATAATCAGGCACGTTATGACATAAGACGTGAAAGTTTTCATCTTCCTCTCCTTTTATTCCTTCTTTTTATAGAGTGTAATCCAAAACCTGGAGATAAGATAGAGAGAGAAAATCCGGCAGCCCCGGGATGGCCGAGTCGTTGTGGAGAAAAATGGATAATGTCGAAGGAAATTTCACCAGGTAACATGCGTAGAAATTTTCTTGTAAGTCCGAAGCCCTTCATGTCTTTAGAGAGAGGTATTCCTTGAAAAGTTCCGGATACAGCCTTGGGTTGAAGAGGATATTGGTCATGAAGTAGCACTCGTGTGTACAGAAACAGCGTCCTTCCCTAATGCACCGAAGCACTTCTTTGGCTTCTTCGGATTCGATGACTTTTTCGATATCGTAGTCGAAATCCCTCACGTTGCCGAAAGAACCGGTGAGGATCTCACATGGATAGACCTCACCTTGTTCCGTGAGGACGAGATTCAGCCGGCCTGCATAGCAGGGTATGAGACGTCTTTGTTCATTGGCGGTCCGGTGGATGAGCCGGCGCTGCAGGATGTCCTGGGCGGCCTTGAGTCCTGCTCCGTGGAAGCGATAAACAGGGGAGGTCCCGTCCTTGAGGTTTTCCTCCAGCCTGCTGATCGCCTTAAGATATTTTTCGATATCGACCTCCTTGAATTCCTGGCAGGAGAGGTCTCCCCGCACGAGCGAGATCGTATGGGTCTTTATATTGTCCAGCCCACGAACGAAGTCGATAATCTCATCCATCGAGTCCTGGTTCCCTGAAAAAAAGACGGTGTTCACTCCGAGTTCGAAGTTAGGATACCGGGAGAGGAGTTTGCCGAGCAGGCGATATGTCTCCATCGTCTTTTCGAAACTTCCGGGGGTATTGCGGATTTCGTCGTGCGCGGCGCCGATGCCGTCAATGGAGAGCTTCACCGCAATTACGCTGTTAGGACATTCGCCGAGAATCTGCTCCATCCTTTCCCTTATCAGTTCAGGAAGAAGACCGTTCGTGGGAAAGAGCATTATGGCCGGGCGGTTGTTCTCATAGAAGATTCTGCTTATCCCGGCGAGGTCGTCTCTAAGAAAGATCTCTCCGCCGGAAAAAGCGAGCCAGAGAAGGCTGCCTAACGATCGAGAGACCCTTCCGATCTCTTCAAGGTCCAGTTCCTTCCCGGCATGCGGACCGTCTTCTTTCTTCTGAAGATAAAAACAGAAGGGACATCTGGCGTTGCATCTCCTTGTTATGAAGAAAGTCAGATGGATCGGCCTGGTTTTCCTCAGTATCGATCCGACATGCCTGAAGGGTGAATACATTATGCAGGAGCTCCTTTATAGTCGACGGATTTTAAATACTCACCGATTCCGGCCAAGGCGCCCGTCCCTACCGCCAGGGAGTAAAGTGAGAAATAATAAGCCGCGGCCTTAATGGAAAAGAGGAAACCTTTTGCAGAATAAAGAGCAGAGAGGAATTTCCGGTTCACGAAGACATCAAGAATGAAAACCGCACCCATCAGTAAAGGCAAAAGTGGATTCCCTGAGACGAGAAAAAAAATGCAGAGCAGACCGATCAGGAAAAGCGAGACAACGGAGGTCTTCAGTTCTGCCGAGGCAGTGCCCGAATCGGCAAGGATGTCTTTGTTTGTCAGCGAATAGGCGGTCCAATATTTAGATTTTCTTATGGCATTCCGGATCGACCTTTGAAACGTGAAATTGAATATATGCGTGACCAGGATACCGGGGTCCATCCTCAACTTATAGCCCGTTCTTTGGATCCTGTGGCTGAACTCGACATCTTCGAGAATGGGGAGGAAATTTTCCGGGAAACCGCCGCTCTTCGTGAAAAGCTCCCGGTCGATTACCATGGCATGGGTTGCCACATAGTCCGGCTCATCTTTCTTTGTCTCGGAATAGTTGATGAAAACGGACTGGAAGGCGCTGAAGAAGGAGTCATCATAGGGAAGTTGTGTATATGTTCCCCCCACAACGGTATCCGTCCGCTTACCTATCGACTTTTCAGCAACGGCCAGGGTATTTTCCTGCACGATGCAGTCGGCATCGATAAAAAACAGGAACTTGCCTTCTGCATGTAAAGCGCCGGTATTCCTTGCCTTCGAAGCGCCTGAGCGTTTCTTCAAATGGACGAGCTTACAGGGGAACTGCCGGATGATGTCGACCGAGCCGTCAGTCGATCCGTCATCGACCACTATAACTTCGAAATCGTCGTGGCGAGAAGAAAAAACCGCTGTGAGACACTTTCCGATTGTCTGCCCCCCATTATGGCTGGGAATTATAACTGAGATAGACTTGCTCATCATCTTTATTATGTAGTAAATGAACCCGGTATTCCAAGGACTTATCAGGAACTTGAAGGTTGTTGACTGTGACTTTAGCTCTTCTGCATTTTCAGGTTGACAAAGGCGGAATATAAGATGTTATCTTTACTGTAATCTCATAAGGAAGGAGGTGACATGGGAGCGGCGCAAATCGGCACAAGTCTCATCTGTATTCAAAAAAACCTTTTTACCCCGGGGAGGGAAATGTGAAGAAAGTACTGACAATAGCTTTCGTTGTATTTTTTGTTGCAGGTGGATATCTCGCTTTTACCGCTTTTGACCTTTCGTCACCCGTTGCTGCTGCGGCAAAGAACTACTCAGCCGTCCTGTACGTTGCCGGTATGGGAGGTCACTTTGCCATAGCTGACGTTACAATCGATCCCAACGATTCCGAAAATCCGATCAAGGTAAAAGATCTGAACATGCTGGACATTGGGGGCAAGACCCATCCGACACACGATGCCCGAATCGATGCGAAAGACCGAAATACGATGTTCTGGTCTACGTATAAGCTCGACCCCAGCGGAAAACTTCACGTAGGCAAATCGGATCTTAAGACGGGCAAGGTCCTCCAGGACGTGGCCGTCGACAATCCTGAAAGGGCCGTCTGGACCGGTGCAAACTTCTGCGGATCGGGCCAGTCCGAGGAGGCCTTTATCCCGGTCTCGATGTCGAATGAAGGCTACATCGACGTGTACGCCAAAAAGACCCTCAAACTGAAGCACCGTCTGTTCGTAGACGCCCTCGCCGAGGATAAGGAATGCGCAGACCTGGGCAAATCCGGCACCTATACTTTCGCTCACGGCACAAACACTCCGGACATGAAGAAATTTCTTCTTACGCTTAACGTGACTCCTGAAGGACATACCAAGTGGTCCGGCAATACGGAACTCATCCTGCTCGACATGGATGCGCTGGAAAATGGAAAATTCAAGGTGCTCGCCAGGAACCTGATCACGGGCACGGCCGGAAAAACCATTACGTTCAGGCAGTATTTTTCACAGGACGGAAAGCATCTCTTTCAGTCGGGCGGCGACAGGGGATACCTCATCGATGGAAACAATCTCAAAGTTCTCGATGAGATAACCGAAATCGCCGGGGAAAATCATGACATCATTCCGACTCCCGACGGCAAATATGCCGTGATGACGATGAGGGAGAAGATCAAGGACAAGGACGGGGCCGAGATAGTCGACGGGACCGTCCAGCTTTATGATGTCGTGGCCAAAAAAGTTATCGGAAAGTCCACGTCGGTCTGCTATGATTGCCATCGCAATGTCGGCCAGGGCAAGGCGGTGCTTTGCGGGCTGGACGCCAACTGGAAATAACCTGAGATGATAAGTGACTGAAGCTGTCACTTTCAATTGAGGGCGGACCCGGACGGAGTTGTCCGGTGTCCGCCTTCCAGTCGAACTCTTGATCGAGCCATGTCCCAATTTAATTTTCTGACGGTAGCCCTCAAGAACCTGAAGCGAAAGACGTTCCGGTCGGGAGTGCTTACCTTTTCAATCGCGCTCCTTGTGGCCCTTCTTGTCTTTGCCCTCTCATTCCTGATCAGCGTCGATTCAAGTCTCAGAAAGGCATCCGACAGGCTGGGCGCAGACCTCACGGTAGTGCCCGTAGGGGCCAGGGGAAGCGCCGAAGCATTTCTTCTTGAATCCAGGGAAGCTTCCTTCTACATGGACAAGTCAATTGTTGAGAGGGTAAGGCAGATCGAAGGGATAACCGCTCTTACCTGCCAGACTTATCTCTCCACGATTACCGGTGTCTGTTGCGACGTTGCCCAGACGAGAATCGTCGCCTTCGACCAGGATACGGACTTCATAGTAAAGCCCTGGCTGCAGAAGGCGATCGGACGCCGGCTGAAAAAAGGGGAGGCGATTGCAGGTTCTGAAACAAATTACAATCTCGACCTGGAGCTGCTGGATGTGGAAAAGACAATCTATAACAGTAAGTTCAGGATCGTGGGGGTCCTCGACCAGACCGGAACGGGGCTCGACAATGCATTGTTCATGGATAAAGAAAATCTCGATGATATAATCGGGAGCGGCAATTCACCCCTCAGGAAAGGTCAGATCTCGATTATTTTTACGAAGATCGCCGGGGGGCTCGACCCTTACCAGGTTGGGAAACGGGTAGAAGGAGAGATTGTCGAGGTCGACGTCGTTGCGAGAAACGATATGGGGAAAGAGATGCTCAGGACGCTGAAAGACATCAACCGGATTTTTCTCGTCTCGTTCATAATGACCTCAATCCTGGCGGTTTTCCTCGTGTGGGCGATTTTTTCGGCTATCGCCAATGAGAGGGCGCGGGAAGTCGGCATTATGCGCGCCGTAGGTGCAAAACAGTCACATATCGTAAGGCTTTTTCTCCTCGAAATAGTTCTCATGGGAATGGCCGGAAGCATCGCCGGCGTCGTTTCAGGGACCTGGCTGTCCGTTTCTTTGGCACACGGATTTACGCTGCTCAGGAATATTTCCACCGAGCTGACTCTCATTCAGCGCACAGCCATAGCCGCAGCCGGTTTTGCGGCTGGGACGGGCATCTGTCTGTCGGGGGCGTTGATGCCGGTGAACCGTCTGAAGAAACTCGAGCCGCTTATGGCCATAAAGAAGGAATAATGAAACAGGTCGATATCATTGAAGCAGCCAGACATTACAGAGTCGGCGATTTGCTCATAAAGGCGGTCGATAACGTATCTCTGGAAATCGATAAGGGCGATTTTGTCTCGATCGTTGGACATTCGGGGTCCGGCAAGACGACGCTCCTCTCACTCATGGGTGGCATCATCCGGCCTACTTCGGGAAAGATCCTCTTTGAGGGGGTGGACCTTTGCTCCTCCTTGACGACGGACTGTCGGAATACAGGAACAGAAAGGTCGGTTTTATGTTTCAGTTCGCGAGTCTTCTCCCGATCCTAACGGCAATGGAAAACGTTATGCTGCCCCTGCTTTTCAATGGCGGGGCCGTCCGGGACCGGGAAAGGGCCGGACAATATCTCGAGCTGGTGGGAGTGAGCGATAAGGCCGATGCCTATCCGTCCCAGCTTTCCGGCGGGCAGCAAAGGAGGGTGGCCATAGCCAGGGCCCTGATGAACGACCCGGAGATAATCCTCGCCGACGAACCCACAGGAGACCTGGACGAGGAAACCGAGGCCGAGATTATCAACGTATTCAGAAAAGTCAACCGGGAACAGGGCGTGACCTTTGTCCTGGTTACGCACAACCTGCTCCTGGCGAAACAGGCAAATAAGACGCTCAGGATGAGCCAGGGGAGGCTTAGCGACGCTTAGCCTTCCAGACCCAGCGAAACGGAATCCAGGAGGGATATAGTCTCTTTGCTCATTCCCGCCTGCCGGCAGGCAGGTCGGCAAACGATACCGCTCAGAGACTATATCCCTCCTTCACCCACGAAAGTATATGAATAATGTTAATTAGGATGAATAGAAATCCTTTCGCCTGTCGGAAAAAAGATCATTGAAAGCGTTCAATCGCTTATTACCGGCCTGAGCCGGGTCTATCTCAATCTGACCGAACTCCTCCGTCTCTCCTCCTGCACGGCACAGGATCTCGCCTTTAGGGGATACGATTTCACTTGACCCGATGAAGGACAATGCCTCTTTTCCTCCACGCTGCTCGAGGCCCGTCCTGTTGGCGGTAACCGCGAATACCCTGTTTTCGAGGCAGCGTGTCACCATGCCGTCAGGGCAGTATGGAAGGACCAGGTTGGAAGGATGGGCGATGACCTCTGCCCCGCGCAGGGCGAGTGTACGCGCGGACTCGGGGAAAAACCAGTCGAAACAGATCATTATCCCTATAGTGCCGATGGAAGTTTCCCATACTCTGAAGCCGGTATCGCCGGGCGAAAACCAGAGGTTTTCTTCATAAAAGAGATGCGTTTTTCTGTACAGACCGATGAAACCTTCCGGTCCGGTCAGCACGGCCGAATTATAAAAAGCGTCCCCGTCCCTTTCAGCGATGCCGGCGGCAATGCAGACATTCTTCTTTTTCGACAGTTCTACAAGCTTTTCGGTGGTGTATCCGGAGGGGATATTCTCGGCCAGTTCTTCCACTTCCTCTTTGGAGACGAACTGATAACCGGTGCTGAAGAGTTCCGGCAGAACCACCAAATCGACTTCCCTTGATCCGATCTCATGGAGGACCTTCTCGACATTCCGCCGAACTTCTCCGAAAACAGGGCTGAACTGGAAAAAAGCCGTCTTCATTATTTGAAGAGCCTGCTGCCTTTTTCCAGATCATCGGTTTTTATGATGAAGTACTCTTTGTCTTTCGCACTTCGCAGCCCGATCGGGCTGCAACCCGAGGAGCTGTCCCACTTTTCAGCTTCCGCCGGAAATCTCAATCCGCACTCATTGCAGACCAGGTCCTTGTCCTCCAGCCTGTACCCTTTTTTGAATTTATAGCAGGTGAAGCAGGCGTCGAAGCAGGCGGACAGATTTCCTGCGACATCCCTTCTTACGAAGAAATTAATATGCTGCCCCCCCTGTTTATACGTAAAGAAATGCACATTGCCGTCGTCTACTTCCTTCAAAGGGATCCGTATCATCCCGTTTTGAGGCTCTACAACATTGTGTTCTTTTGGATGATCACTGCTGCAGCCCCCCGAAAAAATAGAAAGGAGCAGTAATAAGGAGAACATGATGAACTTTCTGCAAATTTCCGATGAAGAAAGCTTCGTATTATAAGCATAGAGAGTAATCATTGTCGGCATGATTAGTATAACAAAAATACAGCAGAGTCATGCGACCCCGGTAAACCACTTTGAAGATTTTCGAGGATATGTCCTTATCAGATCAGTTCTGTATGGGAACACCGGGATAAGGCCGGTCTTTTTTCATCTGTCCGAGAATTCCCCGTGCTATACTGGAACATGTTTACCGGTTGGGACCATCCTTCGAAAAGTCACGAGCCGGACATTCTGATGGGGTGTCGTTTAATCGGGTAATGAGACCTGCGCTTCTCGTCCTGGCGGGCCTGGCCCTGGCCTACTTCACTCTTCTTGTATACGTGTATGTAAAACAGGATGGAATGCTCTATTACCCATTGAAGGAGATAGAAATTACTCCCCGGGATATCGGGCTGGATTATCGGGACATCGCGCTGATGACGAAAGACGGCGTGGAAATCAATGCCTGGCTTGTTCCTGCGGAGCGGTCTCGCGGCGTCCTCCTTTTTTGCCATGGAAACGCAGGGAACATATCTCATCGCCTCGATTCTATCAGGATATTTCATAACCTGGGTCTTGACGTATTCATCTTCGATTACCGTGGATATGGCAAAAGCCGGGGTATTCCAGACGAGGAGGGCACTTATCTGGATGCCGAAGCGGCCTGGGACTATCTTGTCGATGATCTCGGCGTGAATCCGGAAAAGATATTATTCTTCGGACGTTCTCTCGGGAGCGCCGTCGCCGTGGAAACCGTCCTGAGGAAACGGGCGGGCGCGCTCATCATCGAGTCCGGATTTACATCAGTGCCGGATTTAGGTAAAAAGTACTTTCCGTATCTGCCGGTGAGTCTTATTTCGCGTTTCCATTACGCCTCTATCGACAAGGTAGGGAAGATAGTGATACCGAAGCTCTTTATACACAGTCCCGACGACGAAATCGTGCCCTATTCTCAGGGTATGAGGCTTTTTGAAAAGTCGCATGGTCCCAAGGAGTTCCTTTCCATCTCGGGAGGACACAATGAGGGATTTCTCATGTCGGGCAAGGCTTATAAAAACGGGCTTGATGCTTTTCTGACCAGATATTTTTTTAGTCGTCAGAACCTTAAGTGAATAAAAAATCTGTTCATTTTTCAGTTCTCGAGATATAATATAATCAGGATACTCTCATTAACGGACTGGTTTTAAAAGGGGCCATATGATGAGAACATTGTCCAAGGATCACAGGGAGAAAAAGAGAGGGTTCATCTCAGTGCCCGTCAGGTACACTGATCTCTCGAGAATGCCGGATGAAAAGGAGGATGCCACCGGCGAAGGGACTACGGCAGATCTGAGCAATAAGGGGCTTGGTCTTTTCTCTTGTAAAGAGCTCGACCCCGGAGATGTCGTTGAAATCGAATGCAATTACCTGTGGGCGTCTCCCAGACAGTTTACCGTAAAATGGTGCAACCGGCTTAAGTATGACTTTTTCCGTTTGGGACTTGCAGAAAGAGAAGAGGACAAGGAGCCGAAATCTCACCCCGGATGACGTTATAAGAGGCGTTATTCGCGAAGTGTATCCTTTCTCAGACGCGGACATACTTTCAAACGATCAGGCAATCCATGCCGACGGATGGTAGAGACCGCTGCCATAATTATTCTTTTTCCCCGATGAGAAATTTCACATATAAATTGCAAACTTATGCTTGATCTCATAAAAAAGGCCATAGGTATCGACAGCGGGGCTGAAGCACCGGCCGTACGGGATGAAAAAAAGGCGGAACTTCTGGCCGCAGTGATTTTGCTCGAAGCCGCGCAGTCCGATTACGACTGCTCCGGAGATGAGGTCCTGCACGTCGTCGAAACAATATCATCGATGTTTCAGCTACCTCGTGAGTATGTGGAAGAACTTCTTGAGTTCGCGAGGTGTGAAAGAGGAAAGACTACGGATATCTATCACTATACCCGCCAGGTTAATGAGCGGATGAGCCGCGATGAAAAGCTTTCAATCCTGGAGGCTGTCTGGCGCATTATTTATGTCGATGGACAGATCGATAAGCACGAGGAGCATTTTGCCCGGAAACTCAGTAATTTGTTGTGGCTTGAGCATAAAGATTTTATCGACGCCAAGCTCAAAGCCAGACCAAAGTAAGTCCGACAGGCCCTTAATAGCCGTTCAGCTTAAAGGGCAGGAATATCATCGGAACCAAGACGATAACGACGAACAGGACGAAAGCTGCCAGGGCGGTAATTGCCCATTTCCGCTGGATGTGGGGGATTACACGCGCCAAAGACTGGATTTTCTTGAAGGGTTCGACGATGCCGGTCATCACACCGAAGAAGCTGCCCGTAAACAGCGAAGAATATAACGGATAGCCGGAGTAATAATAGCCGGATTGCAGAACGTCGAAGGGACAATGATGGGTGGGGAGCTGGTAGAAGTAGAGCGAGATAAACGAGATTATCG
>JBECKU010000291.1:0-5731 GCA_040235385.1 Candidatus Sulfobium sp.
CTCTTCCCCTTCGCGAATGTCGGTATACGTGACTGCCTGTTGGGCCATCATGTCCATCAATGTCTTTCCGCCGATTCTCGTGAACCCCGGGTAATTCTCGACGGTGGGCGTGATTGCTACCTGTCCGCCGATATTGGACCTCTCCAGCACCACGGACTTAAGTCCGCTCCTTTCTGCGTATATCGCGGCCGTCAGACCGGCAGGCCCCGCGCCGACAATTACGAGATCACGCTCCTTATGCTCACCAGGTACCGCTTCTTCCGTCTTTATGGGCGCGGCCGTTATAAGCTCTTCTATAAAAACTTCCTCGGGCTGCACCCCAAGCCCCACCAGGTTGTCGTTGATGAATACCTGGGGGACGGAAAAAGCATTGTACTGCTCAGCGAGGTCCCTGTTTTCGAAGATCTCGATGATCTCCACAGAGACCAGGTCGGGTTTTTCTATCGCAGCAGAGATCGCCACCACTGCCTGCTGGGGGCAATAAGGACAGGTGGGGCTGACGAAGACCTTCACGTTCCTCGACTCTTTTAAATCATTGAGGCGATTGCGTGATGCCCCGGAAAGCACTGTCTGGCCTGTCGAAGCCATTAGGATCGAAACCATCAGCGTGCCGGCTTCTTCGCCCGCGGGAGCCCCCAGAAGCCTGATATTGAACCGTTCGGGGCCGATAAGGATCGTCGGCGACGCTGAGATATCATACTTTTTTGACAACTCACCTCCGACTTGTTCGAAGACCGGCCTTATTTTATCGGTGATACCGGAGAGTTCTTTAAGCAGGTTTACAGAAAACTCGTTGAAAGGCTCGTTCCGTCCTTTTTCGGTAAAGACGATTATGGAAACAGGGTCTTTTAACTGCGAGAAATCTTTCTCGAGTACTTTTACCGAATCAGGAGATAAGAGAGAATGGTCCTTTTTTTTCATGCCTCTCATGAAAAGAAAAATGCCCGCCGATTTCAAATATTCTACATCAAAATACCTTCAAATGATATCGAAGAGGTTCCTTTTTCGCGATGTCAAGAGTAAGAAATCCCTTTCTTGACTTAGAATTATCCGCTCGGATAAGATAGTAAGCCAGGGCGCACATTCTTCCCATTGACCTGATCCGGTGGCGACACGGGATCATTCAGAAAGGCATGATGTGAAAATCGCGATAGGCAGTGATCATGCGGGATTCGGATTGAAAGAGGATCTTTTAGGCGTCCTCTCGAGTCTCGGCGTGGAGGTGGTCGACTGCGGTACGGACAGCACCGATTCCGTAGATTATCCCGATTTCGGGGAGAAGGTTGCCGGGCTCGTTTCTTCCGGGGAGATAGAACGGGGTATACTGATCTGCGGAACGGGGCTTGGGATGTCCATGGTTGCGAATAAATTCCCGAACGTCAGGGCCTCTCTCTGTAACGATCTGTTCTCCTCCAAAATGAGCAGGATGCATAATGACGCGAATATTCTCGTGCTGGGCGGGCGGGTGATCGGCAGGGACCTTGCCGCTGAAATCGTGAAGGTCTGGATGAGCACCCCTTTTGAAGGGGCAAGACATCTTAGAAGACTCGAAAAAATAAGGAAGATAGAAGAAGAAAGAAACACTAAATGAATTTCGCAGACCTCAGAAAGACCGATCCCGCAGTCTTCGAAGCCATCTCGAAGGAAATGGAAAGAGAGCATGAAAAGATCGTGCTCATCGCATCGGAGAACTACGTAAGTCCCGCGGTGCTCGAGGCCCAGGGGTCCATCTTTACGAACAAGTATGCCGAAGGTTATCCCGGCAGGAGGTATTACGGGGGATGCGAATATGCCGATGTCGTCGAGAATCTCGCGATAGAGAGGGCAAAACAGATTTTTGGCGCCGATCACGTGAACGTGCAGCCTCACTCGGGGTCGCAGGCCAATATGGCCGTGTATTTTGCGATGCTGAAACCCGGAGACAAGATACTCGGCATGAACCTGAGCCATGGGGGGCATCTCTCTCACGGGGCGTCGGTCAATTTCTCCGGTATGCTCTACGGGAAAGTATCATACGGTGTGAACAAGGAAGGATACATAGATTATGACGAGGTGAGGAGGCTTTCTCATGAGCACAGGCCGCGGATGATCGTGGTTGGGGCCAGCGCCTACTCCAGAGTCATCGACTTCAAGGTTTTCTCCGAGATTGCGAAGGAAGTCGGCGCATATCTGATGGCGGACATCGCCCATATCGCCGGGCTCATAGCCGCCGGGGTCCATCCCTCTCCGGTCCCCTATGCCGACTTTGTGACGACTACTACCCACAAGACACTGAGAGGACCCAGGGGAGGCATGATAATGTGCAGGGCCGATTATGCAAGGGCGGTGGATAAGATGATCTTTCCTGGAATCCAGGGGGGGCCCCTTGTGCATGTAATAGCGGCGAAGGCTGTCGCCCTTCAGGAAGCCATGACCGAAGATTTCAAAAAATATCAGAAGAACGTTGTCGACAATGCCAGGACGCTTGCAGGGGAACTCATCGGTAAAGGGTTCAGGATCATTTCAGGGGGGACTGACAATCACCTAATGCTCGTGGATCTGACCGGCAACGGGATTACCGGAAAAGATGCGGAAGATGCCCTCGACAAGGCCGGCATCACGGTGAATAAAAACGCCATACCTTATGATGAGAGATCTCCCGCTGTAACGAGCGGTATACGCCTCGGCACACCGAGCATCACTACCCGGGGCATGGGCAGGGAGGAGATGATCGAGATCGCCGGACTTATTTCCTCCGTGATCAAAAATAATAAAGAGGATAAGGCCATAAGAGAGAACGCGGAAAGAGTCAAGGAGCTTTGCAACAGATTTCCGGTCTACCGGTAGCGCATCAGGCAAGTCCGGGGGCGGTTCGTCGATGCAACATGCCTGCGCTCCTCCGTCGAATTAATAAGGGCGGCGTCTCTCATGAAACGGAGATCCATGCAATTATATTTCACGCCATTTAAAGAATCCCCCGAATGTGAAGGCATCGCCCCATGAAGTGCCCTTTTTGCGATAATCTTGAAGACAAAGTGATAGATTCCAGGACGAGCAGGGAGGGGAATGCCATCAGGCGCAGAAGGGAGTGTCTTCAGTGCGGCAAAAGATTTACTTCCTATGAACGGGTTGAAGATGTTATCCCCATGGTGGCCAAGAGAGACGGAAGGAGGGAACCATTCGACACGGACAAGGTCAAAAAAGGGCTCCTTATTGCCTGCAAGAAGAGGCCTATTGAAACTGAGCGGCTCGATGTTATTGTCGATAACATCGAGAAGAATCTGATGGGGCTGGGTATCAAAGAGGTAGAGAGTTCATGGATCGGGGAACAGATCATGTCGGAACTCAAGGACCTGGATAAAGTAGCCTATGTGAGGTTTGCATCCGTCTATCGCAAATTCAAGGACATCAACGACCTTATGGATGAAGTGAAGACCCTGTTCCAGAATACGGAGAAGAAATAGGGGTGCAGCCTCTTCTCCTTATCATCGAAGACGATGAGATCATATGTTACAGTCTCAGGGTCTTCTTCGAAGAAAAAGGGTACGCTGTAATCACCGTCCATTCCGCCGCTGATGGACGCGAAACAGCGCTCAGAGAAGTGCCCGATGCCGTGATCCTCGACCTGAGACTGCCCGACGGCTACGGAATAGAGATCCTGCAGGTGATAAAGAAAGACCATCCTGAAATATCCGTTATTGTCATGACCGGTTACAGTGAGATCCAGGAAGCGGTCAATGCGATGAAAATCGGGGCGGAATATTATTTTCAGAAGCCGATCGATCTGGAAGAACTCGCTGTCATCGTCGAAAAAAGCGTAGGAATAAAACAAATGAGGCAGGAGGCGGTGCGCCATAAGGGACTGCATTATCCCATTATCGGGAGGAGCAATCACATTCAGGGACTTATCCACATGATAAATCTTATGGCGGCAAACTCCGGTACCGTGGTCATGATCCAGGGGGAAACCGGTACCGGCAAGGAGCTGGTCGCCCGGAACATCCACGCGCTCAGCCAACGGAACGACAAGCCTTTTATCGATATCAACTGTGCCGCTCTGCCCGAGAATATAATGGAGAGCGAGCTCTTCGGGTACGAAGCAGGCGCTTTTACGGATGCTAAAAAGACCAAGAAAGGGCTCTTCGAGCTTGCGGACGGGGGAACTCTGTTTCTCGATGAGATAGGGGATATGCCTCTCAGTGCCCAGGCAAAATGCCTCAGGGCGCTTGAGACCAGGACGCTGAAGAGACTTGGGGGGACCAGGGATATCAGTGTAGATGTCCGGATCATCGCCGCGACGAACAAGGATCTCGAGAACATGATCAAGGAGGGATCATTCAGGGAGGACCTCTACTACAGGCTCAATGTAATGCCTCTGTCGATATCCCCCCTGAGAGAAAGACCGGAAGATGTCCCGTGTATCGCAGAATTCTTATTGAACGAAATCAAGAAGGCGATAGGGAAAAAGGAGATCTCCGGTTTTACCGAAGAGGCGACCGGCCTTTTATGCTCCTATGATTGGCCGGGAAACGTGCGGGAACTGAGAAACGTGATCGAGCGGGCGGCCATCCTATGCCGGGCCGGGGAAATTCCGGCTGAAAACCTGGTGCTTCCGAACAGGAAGATCGTCAGGAAGCCACTGACATTGAGTGACGTCGAACGGGAGCATATCAAGGAAATCCTCAGCTTCACCGGCGGCAATAAAACCAAGACGGCACAGATTCTCGGGGTCGCCCGTTCGACCCTCAATGAAAAGATAAAGGCCTTTAATCTGCAGTGAATAAGGCTTGAACGGCGGCAATCCGGTTAACGGGAAATATATGAAACTAATCAAGCCCGCCGGAGACTAAAAGAAAAAGCGCAAAGCCTGCAAGAAAGCTGATCGCCGACCAGCGGCTGTCTGCGACGCTCTCGTGGGCCTCGCGCAGCATGTCCTCAACGGCGGCGAGAGTATACAGCCCGGAAATGAAGACCAAGCCGGCCAGCTTCGGTATCTCTCCCTGTTCACGAAGCGCGAAATACGCAAGTACGGCCGTGCCGACCACCGGGACGACGAATGAAGCAGAGATTAATAGCCGCTTCGTTCGATCCATACCCTTGTCACGAAAATTGGCGATTACAGCGAGGCCCTCAGGAATGTCCGCCAGCACTTGACCCATAGCCGGAAGAAGCGCCAGTCCTACAACCATAGGGATTCCCTCATTCATCTCTCAATTTTACCTCACCGGCCTGCGTTAAATCGCACCTCTTCCTCTTTCATTTGTCCTTATCTTTACCGCTTCTTCAACATTAATGACAAATATCTTTCCATCTCCTGTATTGCCGGTATGTGCGAATTTCTGGATCACGTCGACAACTTCGTCAACCATCCTGTCGTCTACGACGACTTCCAGTTGTATACGAGTAACAAATTCCACCATTTCATAAACAATCCTGTCTTTGGCATTCCTGGCCCGGCCTTTGCCGAATCCTTTTATTTCTGATAAAGTCACGCCGGGCAAGCCTTCAATCTTGTGGAGTTCTTCAGTTATTTCCAGTAATTTGGAAGGTCTTATGATTGCTTTTATCTCCTTCATGCAACTCTCCTTACGAGCTTATGATGATACGCATTAGACTCACAAACCGAATTTCTTTACATTTCCGCTTCGACCTTTCGCTTTTCAAACCAGCCGTACACTGACGGAATAATCAAAAGCGTGAGCAGTGTAGAAGTGATCAAACCTCCCACTACAACCGTTGCCAGAGGTTTTTG
>JBECKU010000310.1:0-7413 GCA_040235385.1 Candidatus Sulfobium sp.
AATCGTATGCAAACAAAATCATGACCGCTTATAATGATGTTCTCCTTTAATAGCGGTCATAAGTGAAATAACCGCCGATACAATGAATAACAGCAGGATCGGGTAAACAGGCGACAGGTATCGGGTACTGATCGCGGGGAACGAAGACAAATGTATGAGAGATATAAGAAACAGTCTCGACCCCATGGCAACGATCAGGCCTGTATTTATTATGAAGAAAGTCCAATTTTTCCGTTTGCCGATCAACCAATAAAGACTCAGGACAAAGGCTATAAATCCGAATAAAGAGAGAACCGGACACATAAACTGATAGATTCTTCCGATCTTCTCCAGTGCCCGAGTCCTCCATCCCCACACCCGGGCCGAGTCGGCTGAATGGTCTCTCAGAAACTGCTCTCCGGTCATCTGCTGACAAAATGCCAACGATTCACTTGAGCCTTCGCTCGGACTTGACCGGGCAAAGAAATTCTCAAACCGGACGAAAAACAGAAGCCCGTCAAAAAAGGTCCTCATGAAGGAATCCGTGTATCCCCCATACCACGGCGGCATCATGGAGGCCCGCTCCCCAAGGCATACAAGCTTTCCGTCGGCACAGGCGGAGTTAACTTCGTTCGCGAGTCGACCGTAGTAACGCGCCGCAGTAAGCCCGGACTCATAGTAGCCCGCAGCAGCAACTGCATCTCGAAAAGCCCATACAAAAAAAGCGCCGGGGGTTTCTCCGGAAAATAGTTCCCCGGTGTTCCACATTCGCACCCATACGTCATCGCGGTCGGAATCCAAATCCAGCCTCAGCATGGCTCTTACCCTCGCTTCCAGGACGGGGTCCGTTTTGAAACGTTCGCGGATCTGTTTGAGAAGTCCTCCCCATCTCTTTGACAAATCAGGCTCCAGAAAAGGTTTCAACTCGGCAAAAGCAGGACTGACTTTGTAAATCCGTGTGCGTACTTCTTCTGGAATGGGAGCTACTGGCCGGCGGGGAGAATGTTTAACGCGCAAAAGAGCGCCATAGGCCGACAGGAAATCAGCCGACTTGAGCTCAGCAGTGGTAAAAATATCGTACCTGATCAAATTGATTCCCGCCACTGTCCCTAAAGAAACCAGCCAGACCAAAATCGGCACTGCACAGAGCAAAAGCCTCCGAAACCCGGTTCTCCCTATCCTCCTCATAGCGACAGCGGTAGAAAGAAGCATAAAAAAAATGAACGGAATAATCCACATGCCCTCCTCCCTCGTCAGCCACATTGCAGATAACGCTGCACCGAGACCGGCCGGCCACACGATTATCTTCCTGACGGGCTGATCATATCGCACCAGGAACCCCGCCGCACATGCCACGGTCAGGAGAGTCAAAGAGGGATAGATTCCTTCTCTAAGCACCGCCGTCATAACACCGTCCGAATTACTCATCGGGTTCATGAGCAATATCCCGAACAGAACAAGAAAAGACGTCCGGCTGCGCAGAACCGGCCTAAATGCAACAGCGGTTGCGAAACTTGCTGCGATATAGAGCAGGTGCTGTGAGATCAAAAGAGGGACGCCAAGAGCATGTACGCCCGCGATCCATAGAGGATAAAACATACCCTTTGCGAGAGTGAACTGGTCGTATGGTCCCAGCCACTGTCCGTCCAGGAGGTAAGCAGCGAGGTTCAAAAACAATCTCTCATCATATCTGTTATCGCAGTTTGCATATAAAGTCTGTGATCGCACGAGCCATAATTTGATCAGAGAGAGAATAACAACTGCCACCCACAGCCAGCCGGTATAAGGCCGTCTGTCTCGCTGCATTTCAGTACCCTCGAAGTCACTCATCGTCTATTTTTGGCCGTAAATGGCGATGTTGGACGACATCCCAAGGAGGCGGAATTTATGTACGCGCAGCAATGAACACGCAGGGAACAGAGCGCGAAACTTTCCCGGTGACAACAAATTAAGGTTATTCACCGATGCCCAGAAATTTAATCCCAGAGACTTCAGAATAGAATGATGTAACTGCATCGGGAGCCAGTGCAGCAAGGGTAAAAAGGTGTGGAAGTCTACCGGGAAAAGCCGGTTCGGCGTCGTGAAAAAAAATCTTTTGCTGACCCGAAGAGCTTCTTCGATAAAAAGGCGCTGGGCGTTATGATCGCCGACGTGCTCGACAACAGCAGAGCAAAAAAGAATATCGAACTCTCCGTCGGCAAACGGCAGCTCCCCACGCCGGACCTGTATAAACCTCAGGCCCGGGAATTCCTGTTCCATAAAACCCGCATCTTCAATGCCGGCTGCAGTAATTCGCTCCTTCCAGGGATAGAGTCTCTCGAAAAAATTGGATTCCGGTAAGGATGTGTCCGGAGTTACTCCCACATCCAGTATCGACGTCTCAGGCGTGGGTTGCATTACATCCATAAATAAATCAAACATTCGCTGCCGGGCTTTCATGGCGAAACGGCTCCTGAAGCCCGTCAAAGGATGGCCGTAGGAAAAGTAGTCAATTGCCATACAACGGGCTCATCGAGGCTTTTCACCAATCACTGTCCAGCTGTAACCATGCCGGTGATATGTCCGAATATTGACGAAGCCCGCTCCCGACAATAACTCCCTGGCTTCCTCTTCCCGATAGTATTTGGCGTGTGCAGGTTTCAACTGGTCGTAAATAGTGAGAAATCTTTTGTCGCGAGCAAGCTTCATGAAATGTTTGGCGAAGTAGTCCCGCATCGGTAAGGGGAAAAATCTGCAGGCATATCCATACGTTTCAGCTGCGAGACATAACCCAGCGCAGAGAAAGGTAAGCAGCGAATGCGGCAAGATGCTCGTCACACGCCGAAGAGGACCGAAAATAAAGAGATAGAGGCGGTTCCCCTCGTATCCATATATCCATACGAGCATCCTTCCGCCGGGTTTCAGAGCCCGATATCCCGCCCGCACCGTGGGGAGGGGGTCCCGAATGTGATCCAGCACTCCGAAGGAAACTACGAGATCGAGGTCCCCTCCCGGCGGGAGGGCCTCCCCCACATCATGGATCAGTGTTACTTTTTCAGCCCTCGATTTCGTATTCATCTTAAGCGCATGATAAGCCTCTGAGGGTTCTATTGCTACCACGCTGCCTGCACCGGCATCCAAAAGCATGTTAACGACCCTTCCCGTTCCGCTTCCGATATCGCAGACCTTGAGCCCCTTTAACGCTTCGACCGGAAGCAACGGGCCGAAAATGTCCCGAAGAAGCGCGACAGAGCCGTAGTACCCGGAATTGTCGGTATACCGGGTCCACTGGATGCTATAGTCGGATATGGTTTTTCTATCCCGTTTTTCAAGCATTACAGATTCACATCAAAGCGAATTCCCCGTCCGGCTGAATCGGCAGTTACCTGTGCTTCAGAGAAAGAACGCTCAGGAAAAAACTCGAAAATACTACTTGAAAACCTGCCGTCAGCGCGGTAAGGGCAGGAATAATCAGGCGCATCACGTAACTCGGGTCGAGTTGTCCAAACTTCTCGGCCCGCCAATATACAAACCCGTAAGTGCTGCCGGCGGCTCCAATTAAAATCAGCGTCACACCCACCAGAATTCCGCGCTCCAGAGTAAACAACTTCATGATCCACATTTGACCGCCCTGAGGGACCAACCCCGCTCCTGCTGCAAACACCCGGGAAAATACCGCAAAAGAAACTGTCTGCACGCCCAGGATGACCGCCATGGCGGCATAAAGCAAGGTATGGATATTAAAGGTAACACCGTAGACAGCTCGCGGGCCGGGCAAAAGCCACATCATCATAACGGTCCCGAAGGCGATCATAGCGACGCCGGGATAAAGAAAAAGCCAGTCGGGGCTATAAAGCAGCAGAAACCGAAGGTGGCGCCACCCGTCACGCCACGTTCTCAAGTGTGACGGCCGGCTTCGTCCGTCAGGGGACAAAGAGGTCGGAACTTCTGTGATACGCAGTTTATGCAGCGTCGCCTTGACGATCATTTCACTTGCAAATTCCATTCCCGTGGTGCGGAGATTCAAGCGTTCGACGGCGCTCTTTCTGAACCCTCTCAATCCGCAATGAAAATCCCCGACCGGACTTTTAAAAAAAAGTCTTCCTATGAACGTCAACACCGGATTGCCGAGATATTGATGAAGCAGCGGCATGGCATTAGGTTTGATGCCGCCCTTGAACCGGTTGCCCATTACAATGTCGTATCCCTCGCGCAATTTCGTCAGGAAGGGCTCCAGTGCGGTAAAGTCGTAACTATCGTCCGCGTCTCCGATGATCACATATGTTCCTCCGGCGGCATTGATGCCGGCCGACAGTGCAGACCCGTAACCTCGTTCTTTAGCATGCACCACGCGGGCCCCGTGCCTTCCCGCGATCTCTTGAGAGCCGTCGGTACTGCCGTTATCGGCTACGATAATCTCTCCGGCAACACCATTTCTCTCAAGGAAAGTCCTGGATTTGTCTATGCAAGTCCCGATTGTCTCGGCCTCGTTCAGGCAAGGAATGACTATACTTAACTCGTACACGCAGGTCCCTATTTAAGGATATTTATGCCATTGAAAAACAGATATAACTCTGCTTTTTACATCAGATCAAGATTGTTTATGATAATATAAATGATTAGCCAGTAGCAATGTCTTTTCTTGATAATATGGGACCACTCAGTCGCCGTTATGCAGAAGAAAGATTCTCGGCTGAACAGTCATCTTTCGAGAGAACTATGGCGTGATTAATCACGAACACAGGAATAATTACCGGAAAAATGCATAAATACGTCAAGGAAATGTCCAGAGCGCCTTTTGATGTTTTAAGAAATTTCATCGTATACCGTCATCTCCTTCTCCAGATGGTGGTCAGAGAAATAAAGGGAAGGTTTGTAGGCACCATTGGCGGCATTGTCTGGCATTTTATCAATCCGATATTGATGCTTATCGTTTATCTTTTCGTATTTGTCTATATCTTCAAAATAAGGGTGAGCGCAACAGGGGGGGCCGGGGCTTCAGCGATCTATCTGATTGCCGGCCTGTTTCCCTGGGTGATACTTGCCGAAGGGCTCTCCCGGGGCACGGTTTCACTTATTGAGAATGCAAATCTCATTCAGAAAACAGCCTTCCCGAACGAAATTCTTCCGGCCAAGTCGTTACTGGCCCCGTTTTTCAGTTATGGAGCAGCCCTGCTGATACTGGTCATTTACAGAATTGTTTCCTCGGGCTCTGTCGGGATAATCTTCATCCTTCCCCTGGTCATCATCCTTCAAATTTTTTTTACGCTGGGTCTGGTTTTTTTGACCTCGACAGTTTCCATCTTCTTCAGGGATGTTATGCAGTTCGTGAACATCGTAATCAATTTCTGGATTTATTTAACCCCCATACTCTACACTGTGAGCATGTTGCCCGAGTGGGCAAGGACGGTCATGTACTTAAATCCGCTTTTCCCTTTCATATCGATCTATCAGTCGCTTTTCGTCCAGGGGTCATGGGGTCAATCAAGCATGTTTCTTTTGTCTTTGCTTTGGACCCTGCTTTTTTTTGTCTCGGGCTCTTTTGTTTTCAATAAACTGAAATACGAATTTACCGACTGGTTATGATAGCTTTAGAGGTCAGAAACCTGAGCAAAGTTTACAGGATCTATGAATCCCCTGCACTCAGATTAAAGGAGATAATATTCAGAAAATCGTATCACGCGACCTTTGTCGCCCTCGATGCCGTCAGCTTTTCCGTTTTGAAAGGCGAGACCGTAGGCATAATAGGTGAAAACGGAGCGGGAAAGAGCACTCTGTTAAAAGTGCTGGCGAAGACGCTGAAGCCGACATCAGGTGACGTTATAATAAAAGGGCGTTCAACAGCGCTGCTCGAACTCGGGGCCGGATTTAATCCCGAACTTACCGGTGAGGAGAATATTTATTTGAACGCCTATCTGCTGGGTTTATCCAAGGGAGATATCGATCAAAAAAAACAGGAAATCATAGACTTTTCAGAACTTGGTGATTTCATTATGAGACCGGTGAAAACTTATTCATCCGGTATGCACGTGAGGCTGGCTTTCTCCATTGCCACATCGGTCAACCCTGACATTTTAATCGTCGACGAGGCCCTCTCCGTAGGCGATGAGTATTTTCAGAAGAAATGCATCGACCGCATGATGCATTTTAAAAAGAGCGGCAAGACAATACTTTTTTGCAGTCACAGCATGTACCATGTCCAGGAACTGTGCAGTAAGGCACTCTGGCTTCACAAGGGACAGATCAAATGTATCAACGAGACCGGAAAGGTCATAATGAACTATCAGAATCACGAAAGGAGCAAGTCCTCGGCACTTAAGACTAAAGCCGATGACACGATCGGGGAGGATTCAGATAATCAGTCCGATAAACAGATAAGGATTTCTGATGTAAGAATTTTGAACAATGAAGGTTTGGTTGCCGAGGCGTTCAGAACCTTCGACCAGATCATTTTGTCCTTCAGGGTCAGGTGCAGCAGCGGAACAGATTTAAGAGGACATATAGGCTTTGCCATTATAAGGAACGATGAAGTGATGAGTTTCGGCACGACAATGAAATTCGATAATCTCGAACCGACCACTTTCAAAGACGGGCAAAAATTTCAAATAAAAATAACCTCCCTACCGGTATTGTCAGGCTTATATAGTGCGGCGATAGTCGTTGCGGACGAATTTGCCCTGCACCCTTATGATATGGTTCGCACGAAAAACTTTACGGTAACGCACAGCGGCAAGGAATTCGGAATGGCTTATATCGAACACGAATGGATAATATAACCGGTTTGTTCATAAAGACACTAAGGAACAGACATCTGAGCGCGACGGACAAGTTCGGATATATCAGAGAGATATTCGGGCTCGGGCCGGCCCGCCCCGATGAAAACGGCAGGATAAACCTGTTCGGTTTTGAAATAAACTATAACCGGTGGAGTTCTCTCGAACATTTAATCAGCGAAATTTTTGTTGATTCCTGTTATTACGTTGCTTTAAAGAAGCACGACCCCGTAATTTTCGATATAGGAGGCAATATCGGTATCACTTCGCTGTTTTACAAGAAAATCTATCCTTCCTCCGTGATTTACAGTTTTGAGCCCGACCCGGACACTTTTCGCATTTTACGGAATAACATTAAGGGGAATAATTTGAAGGATATATTTTGTTTCAATACTGCCGTAAGCAACTTCTCCGGGAAGACAAACCTCTATGTGCCCTCGTGGTCAAACGGATCTTCTTCACTGCTGCGCGAGAAAGTTGAAATCGAAAAAGGTTATGCAAGCCACTGCTTTGCTTCTGTATCGGCTGTGGAAGAAAAAGAGGTGGACGTACTGAGATGTTCGGATTTCATCGCCGCCAACAAAATATCCCATATCGATATCCTAAAAATCGACGCCGAAGGATCGGAAAAAAATATCATGACCGACATTTCCGGGCAACTGGATATAGTGGACATTATTAT
>JBECKU010000360.1:0-1464 GCA_040235385.1 Candidatus Sulfobium sp.
AACCGGGATTGGGAGGCGCGGAGTGCGAAGAGGAAGCGCGATGGGAAGGATCGCGGCGGCGCTCGTCGTGATCGGTGTGGCCGCGGGTGCCAGGGCGGACGTGGCGAGGGCGCAGGTCACGGGAACCGTCGCGGGGGACAGCGCGAATCCGGCGGACGGGGCAGGCCTGATCTGGACCGCGCCGGTCTATCCTCCGGTCGTCCCGCCCGAGGGGTACAGGCAATCGGTCGCGCGCGGCGTACGGACCGAGGACGGACGGCCCGGCCCGCGCTACTGGCAGCAGAAGGTGGACTACGACATCGACGTCTCGCTCGATCCCGCCACGGCGCGGGTCGAGGGCAGCGAGACCGTCGTCCTGCACAACGACTCTCCCGACTCGATCCCGCAGGTCGTGCTGCACCTCTACCAGAACGTGTTCTCCGCGGGCGTTCCCCGGAATCGGACACTGTCCGCGCTCACCGGCGGAATGACGGTGACGCGACTCGCCGTCGACGGAACCGAGCTGGAAGAGACGAACCGGGAGTCGCTCCGGGAGCGGATACGGACTCAGGGGCCGGCCGCCATGGCGGGCGTATGGATGCCCATGGGTACGCTCGGCTTCGTCCGCCTTCCGGAGCCCCTGGCGCCGGGCGACAGCCTGCAGATCGAGGCGGAGTGGTCCTTCGAGGTGCCGGCGGACGGCACCGGATTCCGACTCGGACAGCTCGACCACGAAGTCTACAACATCGCCCAGTGGTATCCACAGGTCGCCGTCTACGACGACGTGTTCGGCCAGGACGCGTCGCCCTATCTCGGAAACGGGGAGTTCTACACCGAATTCGGCGACTTCCGCGTCCGCGTCACCGTTCCCGAAGGCTGGCTCGTGGTCGGGACCGGAATGCTCCAGAACCCCGACGAGGTCCTGCGACCCGAGGCGGTTCGCCGGCTCCAGGGCGCCGCCGCGCTGGACACCGTCGTGGCCGTCGTCAGCGCCGGGGACCGCGAGGCCGGGCGGGCCACGCTCGACGTACCGGGCAATCGCCTCACCTGGGAGTTCGCGGCCGACAGCGTCCGCGACTTCGCCTGGGCGACCTCCATCCGCTACGTCTGGCACGCGACGGGGGCGAAGACGGGCAGCCCGCGCGGTCGGGCCCTCATCCAGAACGTGTTCGATCCGAAGGTCGAGGAGTGGGCGAAGGCGACGCTCTACGCCAAGCACGCAATCGAATTCTACAGCGAGTACATGCTCCCGTATCCGTACCCCCAGGCGACGGCCGCCATGGGCCCGCGCCAGGTGAACGGGATGGAGTACCCGATGATCACCTTCATCACCTACGGAGCGTCGGGACGGGGGCTGAACGGCGTGGTGAGCCACGAGCTCAGCCACTTCTGGGTGCCGATGATCGTGGGCAGCAAGGAGATGGCCTACGCCTGGATGGACGAGGGCCTGACGACGTTCAACAATTCGCTCTCGATGGCCGACTA
>JBECKU010000080.1:0-6476 GCA_040235385.1 Candidatus Sulfobium sp.
GTATAAGCCAGTACGCCCTCGTCGGGCTGGATTATACTTTTCTTGACCCTTTCATCGATAAGACAATGAAACTTGACGATGTCCTCTACATACGGATCAAGGACAACGAAAACAGGATATTGCGGGAATCGCAAAAGGAGAAAATGGACGCGCATCTCGTGGAGATAGATAGTCCTGTAAAGCTCGGCAAAGAGGAATTGGGGCGCGTCATCATGGGTTTTTCGACTGAAAAGAACCACCAGGCTCTGATTAGTGACCTTGGGACGGTTGCTGTTCAAGGGATTGCCGGGATCATTCTCTCTTCGGCATTGCTGCTTTTGGCACTAAACAGGCTCATTATTAAACCTATGGACACGATTAACAGCAGGATGAAAGAAGTGGGAAGCGGCAACTTGACTGTAGAATTGCCGGCAGTCTACTCGGCTGAGATAAGAGACCTCGCACATGGGGTAGGAGAGTTGACAAGGAGTCTTAAGGACACGATAAAGACCTCTATCACGGCGGCGCGAAACGTCTCCCTTTCCGCTGACAATATCACTGCGAATGCTAACACAATAGCCCGCTCGGCTCAGGATGAAGCTGCTGCGACCGATCAGACGATGTCATCGGTGGAGGAAATGGCGTCGTCGATATCGCAGGTTGCCAGGAATGCGGAGGCGCTTGCGACAAACGTGGATGAGACGTCAGCCACGATCAGCGAGATGGCGGCATCTATCGAGCAGGTGGGCAAGAGTGCCGACATAATGGCATCGTCCGTGGAGGAGACTTCCGCCACAATGGAGCAGATGCTTGTATCCGTGGAGCAGACAGCCCGAAATACGGCGTCAATGACCGATGCGGTGAGCGAGACATCAATGACTGTCGAGAACCTTCTGTTATCGATCGAGCAGATTTCCAGGAGTACTGAGTCACTCAAGGGTATGGTGATGGAGACATCGGGAACGATCGAGGAAATGACACGGACGGTAAAGGAGGTTGCCGGGAGGATTGGGGGGGCCGACAAACTGAGCGGAGATGCACTAAGCGAGGCAGAAGAAGGCGGCAAGGCCATCTACCGCAGCATGGAGCGTCTGCAGAACATAGGGCGCACCACGGAAAAGACGATGCAGATAATACAGGACCTCGGAAAAAGGTCCGACGAGATAGGGTCGATTGTGGAAGTAATAGAGGAGATCGCCGATCAGACAAACCTGCTCGCGCTCAATGCGGCCATCGAGGCGGCCAGAGCGGGAGACGCAGGGCGGGGATTTGCCGTAGTCGCTGAAGAGATAAGGAAATTGGCTGAACGTTCTATGGAAGCGACCAAGGAGATTGCGAATGTCATACGGCAGGTGCAGGAAGGGACGGAGAACGCAATAAAAGCCACTGAAGAAACATATCGCGAAGGCAAAGATGGGATAACCCTGGCCGAAAACAGCCGGGACGCCTTTACCGGTATTATTAACTCGATGAGGGAAAGCTCCGAGGTAATCGGAGGGATCGCGAGATCCGCCACTGAATTGAACAAGGCAATAGAGCAGGTGATGAAATACGTAGTCGACATGAACTCATCTACGGAAGAAGTGGCGGGGGCATTGAAAGGCCAGGCCGACTGCGCGGGCAATATCAGGGTTTCACTGGACAAGATGAACCGGATAGTGCAGGAAGTCAACATCGGTGCCAAGGAGCAGTCATTGGGCGGCAGACTGATTCGCGAGTCAATGGAACGCATGAAAAATCTCGTTCGTGAGGTTGGGGTCGCCGTCAGGGAGCAGGTGGGCGGCACCAAACAGATAGTCCAGGCTATACAAATGATGCACACTGTGACCCAGGGAGTAGCAAATGCCACAGCCGAACAAAAGACGGGCGGCGAGGCCATTGTGAAAGCTATGGAAGGGATGAACAAAATATCTCAGGATAATCTCAAAATGTCGGGCGATCTGGTCGCCATCGCCGAAAATACGCTTTTTCAGGTGGAGAACCTCCAGTTTTCGATAAGCGCTTTCAGGATACATCGTAACGGCGACAGGAGGTGTTGGGACATTCTGAACTGCCCTGCATCGACGAGGCAGAAATGTCCCGCCCATAACGCGGATGAGGACCGCTGCTGGCTCATCTCCGGCACATGGTGCAAGGGGGCGCAGCAAGGTGATTTCAGGTCGAAGCTTAAAAACTGCATGACATGCGAGGCATTCAGCGTGATTCAGGGCATTCAGGGCTGATGATCCTGACCGGAAAGGAAACAGCTTGATGAGGATTGGCGCTCAATAATGACAATCCACTCGAAGGCCGAATTAATGACTGAGGAAGAATTATTTTGCCTCAGAGACCTGGTGAGCGAACATTTCGGGATCTCAATAAAGGGCGACAAACGACTCACTCTCCACATGAAACTGTCCCACCGGCTCGATATACTCGGACTACACTCGTACAGGCAGTATTACGATTATATTGTTTCAGAGCCTTCCCGGGAAGAGCTGTTCCTGCTCGCTTCGCATCTTTCCAATAAAGAAACCTATTTTTTCCGGGAGAAACCACAGCTTGAGGTCTTTTCGGAACTCCTGAAAGATATGAAAACCGCGAGACAGCGCAGACAGGAAAGGGATTTGAGGATATTGTCTCTCGCTTCATCGACCGGTGAAGAAGCCTATTCCCTGAATATTCTCATCCAGGAAAACGGACTCTTTGCCTGGGACTGGGATGTCAGAATCACGGGCATGGACATCGACAGAAACGCAATCAACACGGCGAGGGAGGCCGTCTATTCTAAAAACTCTTTCAGGACGCTTAACGGAGACCAGCGGCTCCTTGACAGGTATTTCACCGTGGAGGAAGACCGTTACATCCTGAGGAGGTCCCTCATGAGGAACGTAGATTTTTTGCACGGCAACATAATGGACCCGGAATCCTTCAAGGCTATCGAAGGAGCCGATGTGATATTCTGCAGGAATGTTCTTATATATATGAGCGACAATGCTGTCTCGAAGCTGGCTGTCAACCTTTATAACTGTCTGTCCGATACAGGATACCTGTTTATCGGATCTTCGGAGAGTCTTATCCAGAAAACGAACCTTTTTATCCCCGAGTATAGAAACGGAGTTATTGTGTACCGCAAAAATATAATAAAGTAGCGGTCTTTTTTAACAGTGGAGGAGACCGGAATAGTGGGCAGAAATTGAGCAGGACGAGTCAAAAGCAGGCACAGATTGTGAAATTATGCGGACTGGACTGGTGGAGCCGGCAGCAGGCGATTGCCGAGCTTGTCCGCCGACCCAAGGAGGAGTACATCGGGCATCTCGAGGAAGGATTGAGAAACCACGACGATGCCTCGATCAGGAATGTCTCCATGGAAGTATACTGTGCCCTCGGCCCGGCGGCGCTAACGTCCCTGCGGACGCTTATCTGCGACGATGATCCGGAGGTCAGGCTCTTTACCGTAAACATTCTCGGATGGATCGGCGACAGCGGCGCCCTGGACATTCTGTCTTCCTCGATCAGGGACCCCGATATCAATGTCAGGATCGCTTCTGCGGAATCCCTGGGACGAATAGGAGATCCGCGGGCTCTCGAAGTCCTGGAATCGGCGCTCGATGACGACGCGTGGGTGGCAATGGCGGCGATCAACGCGCTCGGCAACATCGGCGGGGAGGGTTCGCTCGATATCCTTTACAGGTGTCTCGGCAGGGAAGGATATCAGAAAATCACGATCAATGCGCTTGAAAAGGCCGGAAACAGGAATTCCATTCAACATCTCGCATCATGTTTTGCGGATGCCGGATTGAGAGAGACTGCTCTTGGCGCAATCGTGAGGGTCGGCGAGAAAGAGGGTGTGCGACTGAAGCCTGAATATTTTGCAAATCTCGTCCCTATGCTCGTGGAGATGGCCGACTCCAGGGATCCCGAAACGAGGAAAAATGCTCTTACCGCACTATGCTGGTCCAGGGATATCACTGGTCTTTCCTATCTTATAGAGGCTGTGAGGGATTCGGAACTCCAGGAGCATGCCATTGAGGGGCTTTTGAATGTCGGGCGAAAGGCGGTCTGTGCCATAGTCGATGAGATGAAGGTATCCACGGGGTCACATCGGCCGATGCTCGCGAAATTACTCGCCATGATGGGTGAAAACAAGGCCCTTCTTCAGTTCGCCGCAGACCAAGACCCTGAAGTGAGGTCGGAGGTCGCGATCGCCCTCGGCTCTGTCGACTTGAAGAGAGCGAGGACCGCTCTCGAGCAGATGCTTTCGGACCCGTGCGTAGAGGTCAGGCATGCGGCCCGCAAGGGTCTAAGTGTATTCGATAAAGATAAAGGTTTGAAATTAAAGTGAAAGGACTATTCAACGATATGTTTTTTCCCCCTGACTCCCCTCCTCCGGACCCACCCCCCCCCCCCAACGGAGGAGGGGAGTTTCTTTTTTTTACTTTTTTCCGTTTATCAATCCACTGGAGACTGTGACTTTGTTCTTCCACGGACGGCACAGATGAAGAAGGTCAGCGTTCTTGTTGTGGATGACTCGTCTTTCGTGAGGAAAGCCCTTCTCAGGATATTCCAGGGCGATCCCGAGATAGATGTGGTCGGCCTTGCCCGATCCGGGAAAGAGGCAATCGAGCAGTTTGTTGCACTCAAGCCCGATGTCATAACGCTCGATATCATCATGCCGGAGATGGACGGTCTCGAGACTCTGAAGCGTATTATGGACATACAGCCCACGCCTGTTCTCATGCTTTCGCAGCTTACGAAGCAGGGCGCCGATCTGACCCTGAAGGCGCTTGAACTCGGGGCGATGGACTTTGTCGACAAATCTTCGGCCGGCCTTATAGACATATTCGATCTTGCGCGGGAGATTATCACTAAAGTAAAAACACTCTCCGGAAGCAGGCCGGTGAGGATTGCACATGCACCGATTGCTGCAATGTCCGATTCCCCGCGTCATCTTATAGACGTCGTTGCGATAGGCGCCTCGACCGGGGGACCCCTGGCGCTCCAGGTCCTTCTGTCGAAATTTCCAAAGCACATTAATTTTACGGTCCTTATCGTACAGCATATGCCTCACGGGTTCACGGCTCCGCTCGCGAAGAGGCTCGACTCAGTATGCGATATTCTCGTGAAAGAGGCCGAGGAGGGGGAGACTATCGCTCCCGGCGCGGCCTATATCGCGCCTGCGGGCCTTCATATGACGGTGCGGAGAGCTTCGTCCGGAAGATCACGGATTGCTCTGGACCTCGAACCGATCGATGAGCTGCACAAGCCTTCGATCAATGTACTTTTTTCGTCCGTGGCCGGGAGATTCGGCGGTCGTTCGATCGGAGTGATACTCACAGGCATGGGTTCCGACGGCGTCGGAGGGTTGAGGACATTGAAGGAGAAGGGGAGTTTCACGATCGCGCAGGATGAATCTACTTCCGCCATGTTCGGGATGCCCAGGGTTGCGGCGGAGAATAAGGTAATCGATCTGGTTCTCCCGGTCACCTCTATCGCAGAAGAGATATTGAGACGGGCGTAGGCAGCCTTATCAGGACTTGAAGGTCAATGTCACCGTAGTTCCCCTGTTTTCCATGCTGCGAACGCATATTTGCCCCCCGTGGTCTTCCATGATCTTTCTGCATATGGGAAGACCGAGTCCCGTCCCTCCTTTTTTCGTCGTGAAGAAAGGATCGAATATCCTCTCCATGTCGTCATCTCTGATGCCCTCACCGTCGTCCGCGATCCTTATCTCCGTAGTGCCGTCCGAGGCTGATGCAGAAACGCTGATTTTCCCTTTGGCGGCATCGAGCGCGTTGTTTAAAATATTGAGGAAAACCTGGGTTATTTTGTCCCTGTCAGCCTTGATGACGAGCAGAGGGGGAATGTTGATCATAAGGTCCGCATTGGTCCTTTTGGTCTCCGTATACAGTGACAATTCGTCGAAAAGGACACAAATGTCGATATCTGTTACCTCGAGCCGTGACGGTCTGGTATAAAGGAGGAGTTCTTCGATAAGCTGCTTCATCCTGTTTGCCTCCTTCAGCATTGCCTGGATAAGTGCCTTATGCTGCGCGGTGTCGATCTCCCTTTCCAGGATCTGACCGATGGAGGAAATGCCGAACAGGGGATTTCTGATTTCATGAGCTACGCCCGAGACGACCTTCCCCATGGTTTCGAAATGCTGCTTTCTTTTCAATTCGGCCTGCAATCTCTTGATCTCCGACATGTCCCGGAATACTGCGATAATGCCGTCCCGTCCGGTCGAAGGATCGAAAAGGCGGGAACTGTTGTATCCGATGGGGATGCTCCTTCCGTCAGGGAGAGAAAGAGAGAGTTCCCTTCCGGAGCTCAAGCTCCCATCAAGAGACAGCAGCGAAGCCATATCGGGGAAAATGTCCGTAAGTTTTCTACCGATCATCTTTGAAGGGTCAATGCCGAGGATCGCCGCCCCGGAGCGGTTTATTTCCAGGACATGGCCGTTCCTCGCCAAAACAATGATCCCGCTCGCCGCAGAATTGAATATCGCGTCTGAGAAC
>JBECKU010000113.1:0-3165 GCA_040235385.1 Candidatus Sulfobium sp.
ACGCCGCCCATGGAGCGGGAAATCGGTCCGATACTTATAAGGTTATCGCCGTTGGTCGCGGAAGATATACCCGTGAAAGAAACAATGGATAACATAATCAGGCACGCGATAAAAAACTTTTTCATTCAAGAACCTCCTTTTTTATTTTACTGTCTGACGATGTTTACGGAATTACATCACCTCCTTGTCTTATCCGTCCAAAAAGGACCTTCTAATGATCTATAATCCCTCCCATTCTCCTTTAGATTGATGTCCCTATCAACGAGTCCGGCTTTTCGCACAGTTTGTTAAAAAGCATAAGACATCATGGTCTAGACGTCAAGAGAATTAAGGAGATATCCCACGCATGATGACGGAATATAAATATTTCCATGAAAAAGCGAGCGCCTCTTTTTAATCAACAATATCGTTAATAAATAAACTAAAAAACAATATACATTCATAAGCGTTTTTTGTCAATGGTTTTTTGCCATCGGGAAGGTTTATCCGGCCGTTCGCGTCTTTTTTGAACGTTTTGGTTTATGCTATACTTAACCAAAATCGATTCCAAGGAGACCCCGTTCATGAAAGTATTTCTTAAAGAAGATGTGAAACATCTTGGCCGTACCGGCGAAATAGTCAACGTTGCAGACGGCTATGCAAGGAATTACCTTGTCCCCAAGAACCTCGCCGTGGAGGCCAATGAAAAAAACGTCAGGGAATTCGAACATCATAAAAAGATGCTGAAAGAAAAGGCCGATAAGACCAGGGCCGGCCACGAGGCAACCGCTGAAAGACTCTCCTCTGTTTCCCTGACTATTAAAGCAAAGGCGGGAGACGAGGACAAACTATTCGGTTCGGTGACGAATATGGATATCGCAGAAGCGTTACGATCAGAAGGATATGAAATAGACAAGAAAAAGATAGTCATTGAAGAACCGATCAAGAGGTTGGGCGAATATTCCGTTGAGGTAAAAATTCATCATGACGTGTCCGCTCATGTGAAAGTTAAGGTCGTATCCGAATCCGAGTAACAATCAATGGCAATGAAAGAGATCGACTCAACGATCAACAAGCTTCCCCCTCAAAACATCGAAGCTGAACAGTCGGTGCTCGGTGCAGTCCTTATCGACAACGGCGCCATTACGACCACCCTGGAGCTTTTGAGCGCGGAGGATTTTTACAGGGATTCCCACCGTAAGATTTACTCCGCCATGATGGAACTTTTCGACAGGAGCGAGGTTATCGATATCATCACCCTGACCGACCTGCTCAGAAGAAAGAACGAGCTCGATTCGATAGGCGGAGTTTCTTATCTCACTTCCCTTGTTTCGATGATTCCCACCTCGGCGAATGTGAGATATCATTCCCGGATCGTCAGAGAGAAGTCTATGGTACGCGGACTTCTCCGTTCAGTTACCGATATTGCACGGAATGTTTACGACGGCGAATCGGACGCCGAGGAGCTCCTGGACTACGCGGAGAAAAGTATTTTCGATCTTTCCGACAGAAGGATAAACGTCTCTTTCGTGACCCTGAAAGAAGTTATAAAAGACAGTTTTCAGATGATCGAACAACTCTACGACAAAAAAGAGACAGTAACCGGCGTTCCTTCGGGTTTTAAAGAGCTCGATGAGCTGACCACCGGATTTCAGAAGAGCGATTTGATCATTATCGGGGGCAGGCCCTCCATGGGAAAGACGGCCTTCAGCCTGAATATCGCCCAGCACGTAGGTATCCAGATGAAAGAGCCGGTAGCGGTATTCAGCCTTGAAATGGCGAAGGAGCAACTCGCGTTCAGAATGCTCTGTTCCGAAGCTATGGTGGATTCCAGCAGTATCAGGAGGGGGTTCATAAGAAAGGACGACTGGCACAAATTGACCAGCGCGGCCGGGAAACTTGCGGATGCACCGATTTTTATCGATGACTCTTCGGGTATGAATGTACTGGAGATGAGGGCGAAGGCCAGAAGACTGAAAGCCGAGCACGGTTTAAGTCTGGTGATCGTGGATTACCTTCAGCTCATGAGAGGAAGGGGAAATGCTGAAAGGCGTGAGCAGGAGATTTCGGAGATATCCCGCTCCCTTAAGGCGCTTGCCAAGGAACTCCGGGTCCCCGTCGTTGCATTAAGCCAGCTTAACAGGGCTGTGGAGACCCGTACCGGCATCAAGAAGCCCACACTTGCCGATCTGAGGGAATCCGGAGCGATAGAACAAGACGCCGACGTAATCATTTTTATCTACAGAGACGAAGTTTATAACAAGGACAACCCGGATAACAAGAATGTCGCTGAGATCATTGTAGCGAAACAGAGGAACGGACCGACGGATACCGTAAAACTCACTTTTCTGTCCAATTGCACGAAATTCACCGATTACGCGGACAGGGAGTTTTGCGATATCGAAGAGGATGTTTTCTAATTATGGTTGCGTTGCTGCGCGGCAAGTGCCACTAGCCCGAAAAATGCAATTATTTCTATTGCACTCTTTGGGCTAAGGGAGAAGCGATGAAAAGAGCGCCCGCTGTAGCAGGTCAATTCTATTATGGAACGGAAGACCGTTTAAAGGCTCAGGTAGAGGCTTATACCGACTTTTCCTTATCAAAGGAAGATGCCATCGGGATCGTGGTCCCGCACGCCGGCCTTATTTATTCGGGTCCCGTCGCCGGGGCAGTTTATTCGTCCATCAAGTTTCCGAAGACTTTCCTGATGCTCGGGCCGAACCATACCGGAATCGGCTCCAGAATCTCGCTTATGGCCGAAGGGGAATGGGAGATCCCCACCGGGCGGATAGAGATAGACAGGCGGCTTGCGAGCAGGATCGCCCTCAATGTCCCGGACGTGGAGAGAGATTCTCAGGCGCACCTGTTCGAACATTCCCTTGAAGTCCAGCTTCCTTTTTTCACTGTATTTTCGAAAGAGGTCAAGATTGTTCCCATCGCTCTGCTTTCGGCTACGTTTGACGAGTGTCTCCAGCTCGCCCAGGGACTTGCTGCAGCGATAAAGAACGTCGATTATCCTGTGGTTGTTCTGGCGAGTTCCGACATGAGCCACTATCTGCCGGAAAGGGTCGCAAGACAGAAGGATTCATTGGCTATCGAGAGGATACTTGCTCTGGATGCGGAAGGGCTCTATGAGACGGTGACAAGAGAAAGGATATCGATGTGCGGATATCTGCCGGTTACTGT
>JBECKU010000201.1:0-2558 GCA_040235385.1 Candidatus Sulfobium sp.
CATCAGGTCCTCCTTCGTAGGGATGACATGGACAATGCACGCACTAGTCGGTGCGGAGATGATCCGGGAATTCATCTCATTATCCTCCTGGTTCAGTTCGATACCGAAATACCCCAGACGCTCACATATCTCGCGCCGAACGGCTGCGGCCTTTTCTCCGATGCCGCCTGTGAAGACCAGGTTGTCCAGACCTCCGAGAACAGCAACGAACGCTCCGATTTGCTTTTGTATCTGGTAGCAAAACATCTGCACTGCCTGTTCGGCGTGCGGTTCTTTCTCTCTCTTTGCCAGCAGCGTCTTCATATCGGGGCTCGCCCCTGAAACCCCAAGAAGGCCGGATTTACGATTCACGAGATCTTCAAGCCCGGACGCATCGTAACTTTTTTCCTTTAAGAGATAGATCAGCACCCCGGGATCGAGATCGCCGCACCGCGTCCCCATCATGAACCCTCCCGCGGGTGTAAAGCCCATGGTCGTATCCATGGGTTGTCCGTTCTTGACTGCTGCCATGCTGGCGCCGTTGCCCAGGTGTGCGATAATGGTCCGGCCTGCACCGCCCAGTACGTGCAAAATATATTCGTAGGAAAGTCCGTGGAATCCGTAACGACGGAGCCCTTCATCCCAGAATCTGCGCGGAAGTGGAAGGCGTCTTGCAGTTTCGGGCATCTTCTGATGAAAGGCGGTATCGAAACAGGCGACCTGCGGGAGATCCGGCAGATAATCACTGACTGCGTCCATGGCTTCAATCTCGACAGGAAGATGCAGCGGAGCGAAGCCCACGATTTCCCGCAACGTCTTCCGAACATCCTGATCCACCTTTACCGGCTCGGTAAAATCGGGGCCGCCATGGACGATACGATGGCCGACCGCCTCGGGGCGGCGGAGTTTCAACTCATCCAGGACACTGAAGACTTCCTGTATTGCTTCTTTATGACCTTTCGTTTCGGCTCCGGCTTCCTTCAGCACCTCTTTATCAGGGCCGTACACCCGAAGCTTTCCGCCCTTGAGAGCGATGCGGTCTACAATCCCGTCCGCACTCAGTGTTTCCCTGTTGCCGTCCGCAGTGTACAGCCCGAACTTCACCGATGAGGAGCCGACATTGAAACAGAGAATCACATTTTCTTCGGCCCGCGAATCCCCGGGACCACTGGCGCGGATTTCATTGACTGCCTGCGTGTCAGTCACTGTTGTCGCCCTTCCATGTCCAGTTTCTGATCTCCGGCATGTCCTGACCATATTTGGCGATATACTCTTTGTGCTCGATGAGTTTGTCCCTGATCGTCTGTTTGGTATAAGCCGCCATGTATCCAAGTTTCGGCACCCTGTCTATCACATCCGACACAAGGTGAAAACGGTCCAGGTCGTTACGGACGACCATGTCGAAAGGCGTGGTAGTCGTTCCTTCTTCCTTGTATCCCCGGACATGCAGGTTTTTATGATTAGTCCTGCGATACGTGAGGCGATGGATAAGCCACGGGTAGCCATGATAAGCGAAAATAATAGGTTTGTCCGTGGTAAAGAGACTGTCGAATTCCCAGCCGGAGAGACCGTGGGGATGTTCTTCCTCCGGCTGCAGGGTCATCAGGTCTACCACGTTGATCACCCTGACCTTCAGATCGGGGGCATGTTCCCTCAGCAGCTCGACAGCCGCGAGCGTCTCGATCGTGGGCACATCTCCGGCGCATGCCATGACTACGTCGGGTTCGTAACCTTTATCGTTACTCGCCCATTCCCAGATACCTATGCCGACCGTGCAGTGTTTGATCGCTTCGTCCATGTCAAGCCACTGGGGTTGAGGTTGCTTGCCCGCCACAATGACATTTACATAATCGCGGCTCCTCAGGCAGTGGTCCGCCACTGAAAGAAGGCAATTCGCATCCGGGGGGAAGTAGACCCGGACGACATCGGCCTTCTTGTTCACCACAACGTCGATGAAACCCGGGTCCTGATGGCTGAACCCGTTATGGTCCTGCCGCCATACATGGGAAGTAAGCAGGTAATTAAGCGAAGCGATGGGCCGCCTCCACGGGATTTCATGCTGAGTCACTTTGAGCCATTTGGCGTGTTGATTGAACATTGAATCGACGATATGTATGAATGCCTCGTAACAGGAGAACAGACCGTGTCGTCCGGTGAGAAGGTATCCCTCGAGCCAGCCCTGGCATGTATGTTCGCTGAGTATCTCCATCACCCGTCCATCCGGAGACAGGTTTACGTCTTCCGGCAATATCTCCGCCATCCATTTCCGCTTCGTGACATCGAACAGGGCATCAAGACGGTTTGAGGCCGTCTCGTCCGGACCCATGACCCTGAAGTTCCTGTTATCCATATTGAGTTTCATTACGTCCCTGAGAAATTGTCCCATTACCCTTGTAGCCTCTGCCGTAGACCCTCCGGGTTTAGGAACGTCGACGGCATATTTCCTGAAATCAGGCATCTTGAGGTCTTTGAGCAGCAAGCCTCCATTGGCATGCGGGTTAGCACCCATCCGGCGGTTGCCTTTCGGGGCCAAATCCTCAAGTTCGGGAAGCAGCTTTCCTTTTTCGTCGAAAAGTTCC
>JBECKU010000243.1:0-3344 GCA_040235385.1 Candidatus Sulfobium sp.
TTGGAGAAAAAACAAACCTTCACAGGGAAGAACATTTCCACCTTCATCCCTGCAAAGGTGTTCTTAGCTTAAGTCTATACCGTCTGTTCGGGGATTACTATCGAACAAAGTCTGATTTTTTTGTAGGTTTTTTTTACTCACGGATGCAGGTTTTTTCCTACATGTATATTCGAAGAAATTCTTGCTTAATACAATGGTTTATGTTCCATTCACTCGAATGAATGATTTATTTTTAAAAGACAAAAGAAGGAACCTTACTTGGGAACTTCTTCAAAAGAACAAACCCATCTCGACATGATGTAATCCGTTATGCCTGCTATAATGGAACAAACGGAATTGCTGGGCGGTTTCGACCAGAAAATAATCTTGATGGACGAATCAGAGAATGAAATACCGGACTCGGGAGGCCAGGGGAAAGATATCACCGGCAATGAAGCCATGACGGAGCAGCCGAGGCGCCTCAAAAACCCGGCTCTCTCGGGTCTCCTGGTATTGGCTGTTTTTTATACGCTGTATTTCGCCAGAGTTTTCCTGCTTCCGATCGCTGCTGCTCTTATTCTGTATTTCCTGTTAAGCCCGGTCCTTCGTTCACTAAAAAAGATCCGGGTCCCCGAATTTCTCGGGGCGGCTCTTGTCCTTCTGATCCTGCTGGGGGGGTTTCCTATGGATTCAGCCAACTCTATGACCCCGCCGCTGAATGGATAGATGAGGCACCTAAAAATTTCCGGCAGATAGAAAGAAAGATCCGGGGTATAAGAGAATCCGTGGAAGAAGTGAAACAGACAGCGGAAGAGCTTGAAAAGATGGCGAAAGTCGAAACGAAAGAGGCGAAAAAAGTGCCTTCCGTTGAGATCAAAAAAACCAGCTTCAGTGATGTCTTTTTGGTCGGAACGCAAAAGATAATAGTTCTCGGTGCGATTACCCTTATCCTTCTTTATTTCCTGCTTGCCTACGGACACATTTTTATCAGGAAGATGGTCGATCTTGTACAGGCCCGCTACAAAAAAAACCGGATACTTGAAATGGCAGAGGAGATCGAGAATAACGTATCCCGCTATCTTTTCACAGTTACCGTTATTAATACGGGCCTCGGCATCGCAATTGCTGTAGCAATGTACCTTCTGGGGATGCCTAATCCCGTTTTGTGGGGAGTTATGGCTGGATTGGCGAATTTCGTTCCTTATATAGGGGCTATAGTGGGGGTGGGGATTGTCGGACTCGTCGCTATCCTGAGTTTTGAATCGATTGGCCGTGCCTTACTCGTTCCTGCGGTTTATTTTCTCATTACCTCGACGGAGGGACAGATAATAACCCCGATGATACTCGGTCGCCGCTTTGCCCTTAATCCGATCATAATCTACGTATGGCTGATTTTCTGGGGCTGGATGTGGGGCATAATCGGCGCTCTGCTGGCAATTCCCATGCTCACCGTATTTAAGATATTCTGCGATCATATTCAACCTCTTAACCGCATTGGTGCCTTCCTGGGAAGATAAATCTTACTCCGAAAAACACAAAGCAGGTTGTATCGTGAGAGGCCTAGGAAGTTCAGAAAGCAAAACATTCAGGATTCTGACTTCAATAGACTTTCTCCGTGTCTTTGTGCTTCTGTGATGAAAATTTCTCCTTTTTTTGCTAAAAGAGAGGCGAAACCCCGGGAATTTTCTCGGCGCTGCGCAGGAGCTTCCAATATCGTTCGACTGCTTTCCACTGATCCGGACTGCTGTGATCTTTTGGGCCGAAAGCGACTACGACCCTGCCGTCCTCGTCTCTTACAGCCCGGCCTGATTTGTCCCTTGCTATGCGATACTCGTACACGAGCGGCGGCCCCGACGCGATCATCCGTCGCGGCTTATCGAGAAGACGATCAGTAAACGGGGCCGACCAGATAACCGCCATCAGTTCGCTCAGGACGGCCATGCTGGTAGGGTCCAGGTTATAGGTGCCGACCAGAGCGACTTGGTTGTCGATCGCTCCAAGCTTGCTGTGAAGGTTATGAGTGTCCCCCGCTACATATAAACGCAGTGTCGGCACGCGTGCCATAACCTCGGGCCACTGTTCGAGAAAGAATGCCTGACTGATCGCATTATCGCTTGATACAGGACTGTTTGTCAGAACGACGATTTTGACTCCCCTATCTGCGGCTTCTCTAAGTATTGACACAATCTCCTTCGATAAAATGAGGTAGGGACTTTGAATAAAAATTTCTTGCCGCGCGCTTCTTGCGAGGCTGATCATCCCCTGACTGACCGGGTCGTCGGTCTCCAGGAGACGGGTGCGACTGTCGAGCAGTCGGACTTCCGATGCAATGGGCTCAGGGCCACTCTCTCTGAGAGCACCCTTCAAACGGGGCAATTCATTCAACTCTTTGATCCAGGGAAGACCTTTCTCGCGAATGGCAGACGCACTTGTTTCCGGCACAGGCACGCCCCGCAACCATGCGTTCATGGCCTCGTAGGCCAGCAGCAATTCTTCACCCGAATCCTTTACGTCGAGCGATTCCCGTCTCACATCGTGGGCTTCGCCGCTTTCGAATTCAGCATCAAAGGCCGACTTAAGTGCAGCCCCGATTCGAGGGCCTTCAAGCAGGATGTCGGTGTCGCGGAAGGCCTTGGGATCGTCTTCCGGGTCGGAAAAATATTCAGCGGCGATATTACGGCCGCCGATCAGTCCAAGTGTGCCGTCTGCGATAAGGATCTTATCGTGGTCACTCGCAGCCATCGCAACGGGATTCAGGGTAAGGAATACGTCGAGATAACGGAAGAACAAAGGACGGTACATTTTTACGTCCACTTTCTCTGTGTTGACCAGAGTATCCAGGTAGTCGTTTCCAGTAATCTCGCGCGAGAGCTTGGTGCCGATGGCATCGAGTAAAATGTTAACTGAGACGCCTTGTTGGGCTTTATGCAGAAGGTGTCCGAGAAAGGAGACGCCGAAGATGTCCCGCTTGAGAATATAATAACTGATGTCCAGATGTTCGCGCGCGTCGGCGAGGAGACGCCAACGTTCAGCCCATGCAGCGGTATTGTCGGCGAGGAGATGAATACGACTGTTCTCACCGCCCTCCGCGGGCAGAGACTCAAAGACATCCCTGAGCGACAGGTCAGAAGACTGCATGGATTTTATATTTCTGCCGCTGCGGTCAGGGAGTTGCACCTCCAGTAACAGATTGCCTGCTATCCACAAAATTACGAGGATTGCCAGTGTAATTAGAAATATCCGTTTGCAATGTTTCGGACGAAAAGTCATGACCGCGCCCCAACCCGGTGAAACCTTTCTTTAAGGTACTGAAAGATGCGCATGAACACAATGTAGCACAGGCAATGATTCCGGTCAATCCACTT
>JBECKU010000249.1:0-3117 GCA_040235385.1 Candidatus Sulfobium sp.
GTCCTAACTTCCGCGGAAAAGATCCACGATGTCCTGAGTTATCTCAAAACCGAAATTCCGAAACCCTACCCGATGCTTTACGACCTCACCGCTATCGACGAGAGGACCCGCGCGAATAGGCGGGACCGGTTACAGGGCGATTTCACGGTGGTGTATCATCTCCTCTCCTTCGATCGCAACAGCGATGTGAGAATAAAGGTCGCTCTCGACGGAGAGCATCCCTCCCTTCCGTCGATCACGGATGTCTGGCCCGCAGCCAACTGGTACGAACGGGAAGTATGGGACATGTTCGGAATTACTTTCTCAGGACATCCCAACCTCCGGAGGATACTCATGCCGCCGACGTGGAAGGGGCATCCGCTGAGAAAGGAGCACCCGGCGCGCGGAACGGAAATGGGACGTTTTACGCTCACGGAAGAAAAAGACAAGGCCGAGGAACGGGCTTTAAAATTCAGGCCGGAGGACTGGGGCATGACAAAAATGAAAGAGGACACCGATTACATGTTCCTCAACCTCGGTCCGCATCATACGGCAACCCATGGGGTCCTCCGGATAGTCCTGGAACTCGACGGGGAGGAAATAGTCGATGCCGTCGTAGACATCGGATACCATCACCGGGGCGCGGAAAAGATGGCGGAACGACAATCCTTGCATACTTTCGTTCCCTATACCGACCGCATCGATTACATGTCGGGCGTCTCCAACAACCTGCCATACGTCCTCGCCGTCGAAAAGCTTGCGGGGATCGAGGTGCCGGAGAGGGCGAAAGTGATACGCGTCATGATGACGGAACTCTTCAGGATCGCAAGCCACCTGGTCTGGTACGGCACGTTCGCGCAGGACCTCGGCCAGATGTCCGCGGTATTTTATACTTTCAATGACCGGGAATATATATTCCGGATCGTCGAGGCGGTCTGCGGCGGACGTATGCACCCGAGCTGGTTCAGAATCGGCGGGGTCGCCCAGGACCTTCCGGAGGGATGGCTCGAACCCGTCCGTTTCTTTCTGGGTTACCTCCCGAAACGCCTTGCGGACTACGATAAGATCATTATGCAAAACCGGATCGTTAAAGAGCGCACCAAGGGAGTCGGCGTCACTACCCTGGAAGAAGCGGTCGAATGGGGTCTGACCGGCCCCAACCTTCGCGCTTGCGGGCTGGAATGGGACCTCCGGAAGAAAAGGCCTTATTCGGGTTATGACCAGTTCGAGTTCGAAATCCCGACAGCCTCGGGAGGAGACTGTTACGGCCGTGCCGCTGTCCGGGTCGAGGAAATGAGACAGAGCCTGCGCATCATCGAACAGTGTGTCTCGAATATGCCCGCCGGGCCTTACAAATCCGACCACCCCCTTGCGGTCCCTCCGATCAAGGACAATACGATGAAAGATATCGAGACGCTGATCACGCACTTTCTTGGCGTGAGCTGGGGACCGGTCATTCCGCCGGGCGAGGCTTTTTTCTGCACGGAGGCGCCGAAGGGAAGTACGGGCTATTATCTGGTAAGCGACGGCAATACGATGTCTTACCGGACCCGTATCCGAACGCCTTCGTTTGCGCTCATGCAAACCCTCCCTTTGATGTGCCGGGGGCTGGAGATCGCCGATCTCATTGCCATCCTGGGAAGTATCGATTTTATTATGGGTGATGTGGACAGATGAGACAATCTTGTTGCTGCAAGCGACTGAGCGGGACATGCTGAAAAAAGCCATGAATCGGAAAAGCCATGCTGAATGACAGGGAAAGAGAAGAGATCGAGAACGAACTGAAGCTCTATGACCGGAAAAAGGCCGCGGATGTCGAGGTCCTGAAGGTCCTTCAGCGCAGCCGCGGATGGATATCCGATGCGGACCTGGCCGACGCCGCTGAAATACTCGGGATGCCGGTCTCGGAGCTGGACGGTGTCGCAACATTCTACAGCCTGATCTACCGCCTCCCGGTCGGCAGGCATGTGATCCTGATCTGCGATTCCATAACCTGCTGGATCATGGGCTATAACATGGTCCGGGACCATCTCGAACGTTCGCTCGACATAACGCTGGGGGGGACGAGTTCCGACGGAAACTTCACCCTGCTGCCCGTTGCGTGTCTGGGAGCCTGTGACCGGGCCCCCGCGATGATGGTCGACGATGAACTTCATACCGATCTCACTCCGGAAAAGATCGATACGATCCTCGAGGTATACCGGCGGGGGAGAAAGAAATGAAACGTCCTCTCACGACCGGCATGAGAAGGGACGGAAGACCGCCTGACGTGAAAGAATACAAAAAATCGGGCGGGTACCAGGCGGCGCAAAAAGCCGTCCGGGAGATGAGTCCGAAAGGAGTCCAGGAGATCGTGACGGATTCGAACCTCCGGGGCCGGGGCGGAGCGGGTTTTCCCACGGGCAAGAAATGGAGTTTCGTCCCCATGGGCGAGGATGCTCCACGTCCCAAATATCTCGTTTGCAACGCCGATGAGATGGAGCCGGGAACATTCAAGGACCGGCTCCTTCTTGAAAGGAATCCCCATCAGTTGATCGAGGGGATGATCATAAGCGCATATGCGATACAGGCGGACAGCGCTTACATTTTCCTCCGGTGGGCTTACAAAGATGCCAAAAAAGCTGTGGCCGCAGCACTGGCCGAAGCTTACGAGAACAAATACCTCGGCAGGAACATATTCGGTTCAGGATACCACCTTGAAATGTATATTCATACCAGCGCCGGCCGGTATATATGCGGTGAAGAGACGGCGCTGCTGAACGCCCTTGAAGGAAAGAGGGCCGTCCCGCGTGCAAAACCTCCGTATCCGCAGGTCTGCGGGCTCTGGGGAAAACCGACTGTAGTCAATAATGTCGAGACTCTCTCGAACGTCCCCCATATCATCTCCCACGGCGCGGGTTGGTTCAAGAGCCTCAGCCGGAGTCAGGACGGAGGAACAAAGCTCTTCGGCGCGAGCGGGAGGGTGAAAAATCCCGGTCTATGGGAACTGCCGATGGGGACGGTGATGGGGGAAATAGTCGAAGAACACGCGGGCGGTATGCGCCGCGGTTACAAGTTCAGGGCGGTGATACCGGGAGGGGCATCGACCGAGTTCCTGACGGAAAAGCACCTCGATATCGCGATGGATTTCGATACCGT
>JBECKU010000260.1:0-3566 GCA_040235385.1 Candidatus Sulfobium sp.
GTCTTCAGGAGATGTGGGACCTCACTCTGAGGGCATTTGACAAAGCCGATGAGTACCGCATGACCGTCGTCATTCTGGGCGACGGCGTGGTGGGACAGATGATGGAACCTTTTCGTCCCACGACCTACGTTAAACCTTCCCTCCCGAAGAAGGATTGGGTGGTTGACGGATGCAGAGGGAGAAAGCCGAGGGTAATCCGGTCACTGTGCATGGGTCAGGGCGAACTTGAACGGAAGAATCTCAAGCTGATCGAAAAGTATGAGGCGATCAAAAAAAATGAAGTGTTATTTCAGTCTTACGAAGTAAGGGATGCTGAATTAGTGGTTGTTGCTTTCGGCATTGCTGCCAGGATCGCTCTTTCCGCAGTGAGAGATCTGAGAAATGAAGGAAAAAAAGTAGGACTTTTCAGGCCGGTGACTCTTTTCCCGTTCCCCGAGAAGCAGTTGTCACGGCTGGCCTCCGGGGGAAAACGATTTGTAGTCGTTGAGATGAACAGCGGACAGATGGTGGAAGACGTAAGGCTCTCTGTTCGGGGGAAGTCGGAAGTATCCTTTTACGGACGCCCAGGCGGTGTAGTCTTCCATCCCGAAGAATTGTATGGCAGAATTCGGACGGTCTATAACCGCAAAAAACGTTAGTCGGTTGCAAGATTGTCGAATTCCCTCTTGAAGTGCTCCAGCGTATCGTCGTCGTAAATACAAAACTCTACGATATCGAGGCTGCTTCCCCTGTGCTTTTTCAGAAAATCTGCCGATTCATTCACCAGGATCCTCGCGCACCTGTCTTTTGGGAAACCGAATATCCCTGAGCTTATCGCAGGGAGTGAGATGCTTTTCATGCCTTTCTGCGAAGCGAGGCCGAGGCTGTTTCGGACCGCACTTCTCAGCTTGTTGTCTTCGTCGCCTTCTCCCATTCTCGGCCCGACCGCGTGGATTACAAATTTTGCGGGAAGTTTGCCCGCGGTTGTAAGTACCGCTTCCCCGACAGGCGTAAATCCTATCGCATCGCTTTCATCCTGTATCACCCGACCACCCTTACGGACGATTGCACCGGCAACACCCCCGCCGTGCTGCAGATGGGAATTCGCCGCGTTTACAATGGCATCTACGTCTCGTCCGGTAATGTCACCCTTGACCAGACGCAGTTTCCTATTCCCTATATTGTGCTCTGAAAGAGTTTTGGCCATGCTTTTCCTCCTTGTATGAGTTGCGAGGTTTTATTATTCTTAAATGTATCGATGTTCACATTTTATCATACGAATATAAGTCTTACAGCGTTGTGTGACGGGGGAATCCTTGACAATATTAAAATCCGTGATTTAAAGTAGTCCGACATTATGAGATACTTTATTGCCGCCAACTGGAAGATGAACAAGACGGTCCCTGAGACAAGGGAATTTTTAACGGGCTTCATGCCGATGGTGAAAGACGTGAGGGGCGTGGATATCGTCATCGGCCCGCCGTTTACCGCTCTTTCGGCTGCCTCCCGGGAGATGCAGGGCAGTAACATCATGCTTGCGGCCCAGGATATTTTCTGGGAAGAAAAAGGCGCTTATACCGGAGAAATTTCTCCGGGCATGCTTCTCGACGCCGGGTGCAGATATGTTATAGTCGGGCACTCCGAACGAAGACAATATTTCTCAGAGGATGATGCCACTGTCAATAAGAAGATCAAGGCTGCAATCTCGGCAGGGCTTGAAGTTATCTTTTGTGTCGGTGAATCCCTCGATGAAAGGGAGGCGGGGGATACTTTCGACGTGATCAAACGTGAGGTTTCAATGGGATTGACCGGGGTGAGTCCTGAGAATAATCTTGTCGTTGCATATGAACCGATATGGGCTATCGGCACCGGTAAGACGGCTTCAACCGATCAGGCGCAGGAAGTCCACGCCTTCATAAGATCCGTCCTCGGGAGTCTCTATGGAAATAAAGCGGACTCAATCCGTATAATATATGGCGGGAGTGTTACCCCTGATAATGTTGACGGCCTTATGTCATGTAAGGACATCAACGGCGCTCTTGTCGGAGGAGCGAGTCTCAAGCCGGACAGTTTTGCAAGAATCGTCAAATTTATAAAGGAGAAGTAATGGCAACATTTCTTTTAATCATCCATATCACAGTATGTTTCTTTTTGATCTTTATCGTCCTGATCCAGAGCGGGAAGGGCGCTGAACTCGGCGCCGCTTTCGGAGGGTCGAGTCAAACCCTTTTCGGGGCGAGGGGCGCCGCCACTTTCTTCAGTAAAATGACGACTATTGCAGCAGTCGTTTTTATGATAACCTCACTTTCTCTGGCGGTTGTTTCTTCAAAGAGAGCTTCAGTGGTGAAAGGCGGTATCCCGGCCGCTACGGAGCAAAAGACCCTTCCGCCCGGTCAGGCATCCGGGCCTATCCAGGGAGCTCAACCCCAACAGCCGGTTGAACAGACTCCTCCACTTCCTTCCGCCCCCCCCGACGTTCCATCAAAATAACGAACACATATATTTATACCCGGCAGACCATCAGGCCCTGCCGGGTATAAGACGAGTTCGCCCACACTAGTTATAAACCCTCGACGTCATCTTAGGGAGGGACATAGTATTCTCTCTCATTCTCGCTGTGCTCCGAGGTTTTTCCTCTTGATTTAATAAATATATACTGTCGGTCTACCTGCCTGCAGGCAGGTAAGTCGGCAAAATTTATCCGCCTTTGGAGGAGAAACCGTTCGAAAATTATATACCACTTCGTTTCTGTCACACGGCCTGAAATTTGTGAATAATATAGGTTAGTAGGAGATATCGTCTTCCGTCACTTTGTGCCTGAAAATCCGATAGACCCAGATCTGGTAGCCGATCACCACGGGTACGAATATGAAGGCCACGACGGTCATTATCCTGAGAGTGTACAGGCTTGAGGAAGAATTGAAGATGGTCAGGCTGTAATTAGGGTCGATGCTCGATGGGATCAGGTTGGGATAGAGCCCGATTACGCCCGTGAATGTTACTGCCAGGATTGTTATGCAGGACGCATAAAAAGAAGCCATATAGCTTTCCTTTGCAATAAAGACCCGTATGGAGAGAAGCGCGAGTACGGCGGCAGCCGGAGCGATGAAAAATAACGGATTTCTAAAGTAATTTGTGTACAGGTTTGTTGCAAAGTAGGTGTAAATCAGAAAGGCAACGGCAACTATCAGGAGGATATACCAGAAAGATTCTGCGAACCGGGCAGCCCTGTCGCTTATCCGTCCAACCGTCTTTGTCGTGATCCATAAGGAACCGTGAACTGTGAAGAGGAGCACAAATAAGCCCCCTGTCAGCAGCCCGTAAGGATTAAGCAATGAGAGCAGCGATCCGTGGTATCCCGCCGCATCCATGGGAAGACCCTGAAAAATGTTTCCGAAAGCCACTCCGAACAGGAGGGCCGGCAGAAAGCTTCCCAAAAATATGGCGAGGTCCCACCCCCCTCTCCATACCCGGTTGTCGACCTTCCCACGGAATTCGAAGGCTACTCCCCGGAAGATAAGAGCGAAGAGAATGATCAACAACGGAAAATATAGATAACTGAACATAAAGGCATAGGTAGTCGGAAA
>JBECKU010000288.1:0-13472 GCA_040235385.1 Candidatus Sulfobium sp.
ATCTTCAGCTCCTTCAAGCGGTTAAAGAAGACTTCTTTGAATTCTTCCGCCACCTTCTCCATTACGATCAGACGTTTCGCAGCGATGCAGCTTTGGCCTGTATTGATCATTCGGGCTGTTACTGCCATCCTCCCCGCTTTTTCGATATCCGCATCGTCCAGCACAATAAAAGGATCTGATCCGCCGAGCTCAAGCACAAATTTCTTGATTTTCTTCCCGGCGAGAGCCCCGACCTGCTCTCCGGCCCTGTTGCTCCCTGTCAGGGAGACGGCATCGATCTTGTCGTCCTCGATAAGTTTCTGTGCGCCCCCGGCATCCATAAGCAGTGTCTTGAAGACGCTTTCTGGAAAACCTGCTTTTCCGAATGCTTCTTCGATAGCAAGCGCGCACATCGGGACATTAGACGAATGCTTCAGGATAACGACATTTCCGGCGGTAATCGCGGGGACCCCGAAACGGAAGGCTTGCCAGAAGGGGAAGTTCCAGGGCATTATGGCGAGCACGATACCCAGAGGCTGAAAGAGGATATAGCTTTTCTTCGCTTCCGTCTCTACCACCTCGGGTTCCAGGAATGTTTCACCTTTCGCGGCATAATAGTCGCACAACCACGCACATTTCTCGATCTCGGAGACGGATTCTCTGATGGGTTTGCCCATCTCACGGGTCATGATTTCCGCGTACCGCCTCTTTTCCGCCCTGAGATGGTCGCCCAGCTTTTTGATATATGCGGACCGTTCGGGGATGGATAATTCAGCCCACGCCGAAAAGGCCAGGCGGGACTTTTCGATCTCCCGCCCGACATCGTCCGGCCTCATCAGCTCGAATTCCCTCATAACCTCTTCGGTGTATGGATTAATGGATTGTATCTTCATCTGCGCCCCCTTTAATATTCTTCAGCGATCACATCAAGGGCAATTCCTGTATATAACCCAAACAGAGAAATTTTGGGCGCCAAAGTCTCTACTCGGATGATTCTAGTCTAAAGAGGGCGTTTAATGCTGAATGCGCCTCGTAGTTCGCCGGTCTTGTAGCCTGTGGCTTTGTCATGGGGATAACGCTCCTTGAGGATCTCGCGGACCTCGGGTTTTATCCGGTCTTCAGGACCGTGGCAGGCAATGCATTGGGATTTTACTCCGATGGCCTTCATATAGCGGAAAAATATCCCCCCTGGTTCGCTCACCACCTCTGAATGGCTCAACTTCTCGATGCCTTCGCCCTGGATTCTGCGTTTTTTAAAATCCATGAGGACTTTCTGTTCCCAGGCGTCGGGTGTACCGAGGAGGGGATTCCTCACTCTCGTTCCTACCCGCGTCACCCGCCATCCTGTATCGCGGGATATTCTGCCGGATATCTCCGGTGCAAGCTCGCTGCACACACTCACCGTGCCGACAGGCCCTTCAGCCGCCATTTCCTTTTTAAAAGCAGTTTCGAGTTCCTGCATAAAGCTCACAGCTGTCTGTTCTGCGTCCTGCCTCATCTGCTCAACACTATCTTCACCAAAACAGTTACCCGTCAAGATCAGAAAAGCACCCATCGCCGCAATGGCTCTAATTTTCATGAGACCTCCAAGCTTCATTTCTTCGGTTTCCCTTTACGTTAAGCCCCACACTATGCGTTTCTATAAAAATTATGACACTTACTCCTCATTTTGCAAGGTATCCCCGCGAATGGATGGCACATAAAAAAGCAATTTGATCTAAGACGATTCCCTATCACTCTAACTGCTCCATGCAATTAAGAGGACGAATTTTTCTGTTCTATTATCTGACTCATCCGGTCTGCTCTTCTCCTCGGCAAACCCGCCTGAGTGTGGGACGACCAGCCGTGGCGAGAGTCTTTCTGAAGAAGGATTCACGACCCCCGAAAGCATCCGGAATTGCGGCAATTACGGCAAAGAATGTATGTCAAGAAAATTTAAAAAGCCAGGCTAAGAAATCTTCTCCATTCCCATATAGGGTCTCAAAGCGTCCGGTATGATGACGGAGCCGTCTTTCTGCTGGTAATTTTCCAGAATTGCGACGACGGTCCTGCCGATGGCCAGGCCGGAGCCGTTAAGGGTATGGACAAACTCCGTTCCCTTCTTCCCTTCACGCCGGAAGCGTATATTGGCCCTCCTGGCCTGGAAGTCCACAAAGTTAGAACAGGACGAAATCTCGCGGTATTTGTCCTGGCCCGGGAGCCACACCTCGAGGTCATAGGTCTTGGCCGCGGAGAACCCGAGGTCGCCGGTGCAGAGAGATATAACCCTGTAAGGCAACCCCAGCTTTTGAAGTATCTCTTCAGCGTCGTTCGTCAGTCCCTCCAGTTCGTTATAAGAGTCTTCCGGCTTAACAAACTTTACCAGTTCCACCTTATTAAACTGGTGCTGGCGGATAAGCCCCCTGGTGTCTTTTCCATACGACCCCGCCTCCCGTCTGAAACATGGGGTATACGCGGTATAGTACAAGGGGAGTTCCGCCTCCTTCAGGATTTCATCCCTGTGGATATTCGTGACAGGCACCTCGGCGGTAGGGATAAGATAGAACTCGGGATCCGCGATCCTGAAGAGTTCCATCTCGAATTTGGGGAGCTGTCCCGTCCCGGTCATGCTCTCTCTGTTCACCATTACCGGCGGAAAGACTTCGGTGTATCCCTTCGAGGTGTTGAGATCGAGCATGAAATTCATCAGGGCCCTTTCGAGCCTGGCGCCGGCGCCTTTCATGAGCGAAAACCGCGCGCCGGCAATCTTCGATGCCCGGTCGAAATCGATGATTCCCAGAGTGTCGGCGATATCCCAGTGGTTCAGAGGATCGAATTCGAATTTCGCCGGCTCTCCCCATTTCCTGATCTCCACGTTCTCCGTTTCATTCCTGCCGACAGGCACGGAATCGTCTGGGATGTTCGGTATGGTCAGCAGCAGAGACCGGGTCTCTTCCTCCACTTCCTTGAGTTTCTCGTCCAGAGCTTTTACTGAATCCGAGACCTCTTTCATTTCATTGATCAGTTCGGAAGCGTCGATCTTCTGTTTCTTCAACTTTCCTATTTCTTCCGAGACCACGTTCCGTTTGTTCCTGAGCTCTTCAGCTTCTTTAAGAAGCGCTATCCTTCTTTTATCTATGGCGAGAAATTCAGAAAGAGGAAATTCATACTCCCTCTTCTTCAGGGCCTCCTTCACCGCATCAACATTTTCTCTGACAAAGCGTGAATCGAGCATGGTTATTACTATATCCGAACATGACGAAAAATTAAAGCCGGCAGATCTTTAGCACTTTCACAGACCATTTGCAAAGATGCTATATTAGGTGCATGGGAATATTTTCGGTCAGTGAAGCGAAAGAAAGAGAACTCTCAAGAAAGATGGAGGCCCTCGGCATCCATGAGAAGGATATAGAGGAGTCCTTTGTCCGCTCGGGAGGAAAGGGCGGGCAGCACGTGAACAAGACTTCCACCTGCGTGTATCTGAAGCATATCCCCACCGGCATAGAGGTCAAATGCCAGCAGGAACGGTCACAGGCGCTCAACCGTTACCGCGCGAGGGTCATCCTCACAAATAAAATCGAACAATCGATCAGGGGGGAAGAAAGCGAAGAGCGCATGAGAATAGAAAAGGTCAGGAGGCAGAAGAGAAAACGTTCGAAAAGGGCGAAGGAAAAGATGCTCGCTGAAAAGAAGGCGACAGCCGAAAAAAAGAAACATCGTTCGCCGGTTTCTGAAAGCTATGAAGACAGCTTCTAAAGGGGCTCCTGAGAGGGTCGGAGACAGCATGATCGATATATACCGAAGACTCCATCACTGTTTCGGCCCTCAGCACTGGTGGCCGGGCGAGACACCATTTGAAGTAGCCGTAGGTGCAATTCTCACGCAAAATACAAATTGGGGAAATGTTGAGAAGGCTATCACTAACCTGAAAAGTGAGAGAAAGTTGAGTCCCCGGGATTTGCATCGTCTGTCTCTCGATGAACTTTCCCTGTTGATAAGGCCCTCCGGATATTACAGCATCAAGGCTGGAAGATTGAAACATTTTGTCAATTTCCTGATGGAAGAATATGAGGGGAGCATGGAGCGGATGAAAAAGGAAGAAATCCGGACCATACGCGAAAAGCTTTTGGCCCTTAACGGTATCGGTCCCGAGACCGCCGATTCCATAATCCTCTATGCCCTCGGAAAGCCGGTATTCGTCGTCGACGCATACACGAAGCGTGTTCTTTCAAGGCACAGTATCCTCGATCGCAATAGTTCCTACCGGGAAGTTCAGGAATTCTTTCACTCTCAATTAAAAAAAGATGTCAGCATGTTTAATGAATTTCATGCGCTCTTCGTCAGGCTTGCAAAAGGCAATTGCCGGAAAGTCCCTTTATGCGGGGGCTGTCCGTTGGAAGGGATGTGAAAGCTTGATCCGATCGCTGACGCAGTTTCTCGTGGGACTCATGCTTCTCTTCGGTGTCGCTACACTCTTTCCGAAGGCTTATTTCGAATTCAGGGCAAACCGAACAACCCAGGGGATCAAATATGCGATCCTGGGCCTGCTTGCCCTTTTTTTCTCGTTAATGGGTTTCTATTACGCATGGCTTTCATGGTGACAGTGAGGGCATCTTTACTGAAACGAGATATCTCGTTATTTTTTCGAACGGAAGCACGACTTCCGTCACGACAATATTTTTCATATCAAGACCCTTCAGTTCTTCAATTACCCTAGGCCCCTTGTTGAGGAGAAGAATCCCGGTTTTCGTGAGGATCTTCGCCGCCTTCGTGATAAACTCGTCAACGCTGAAAAGGGCCCTGGTCATGGCAATATCGACTTTCAGATCTTTTATGTCTTCAATCCGGGCATCGATTATTGTCAGTGATTTCAACCCGAGCCGGATGCGGATGTGATCAAGAAAAAGCGCCTTCTTGCGGGAAGGCTCGATAAGGAAGACTCTGAGATCGGGACGGAGAACCGCGATAGGGATACCGGGAAATCCGGCCCCGCTGCCTATGTCTGCAATTGTTTTTGCATCGGCGGGAAGCGCCTTGAGGTAGAGTGCCGAATCCAGGAAGTGCTTTATGACGACCTCTTCATCGGTTCTCAGAGAAGTGAGGTTATAGGCCCTGTTCCACTTCTTGAGTTCGGAGAGATATTCAAGGAAAGAATCGACCTGTCCTTCAGAGCAGCCGATCCCGAGACTTTCGAGACCTTTTTTCAGGAGGACGCCGGGGTCTTTCATAACGGGGGTCAATACAATCTACCGTCGGATTAGGCGGTTTCTGAAACTAATCTTTCTCCACCACCTTGGCAATGCTCACCACTTTGTCGTCGGCGGTATCCATAAGCTTCACCCCCTGGGTGTTTCGACCCATTATCGAGATATTCTCGGCCGTGGTCCTGATGAGCTTTCCGCGGCTCGATATCATCACGACCTCGTCTTCGTCACGGACCTGGAGGAGTCCGGCGACATTTCTTCCCTTCTCCGTAAGCTTTATCGAGATGACACCTTTCCCTCCGCGGTGACGAATGGGGTAATCCTCGATCTTTGTTCTTTTGCCGTAGCCGTTCTCCGTAACCGTGAGGATAGTGGTCTTCTCCTCGGCATAAATTCCCGCCACCACTTCGTCGTCTTTCCTGAGCCTTATGCCCCTGACGCCCCTCGCTGTCCTCCCCATGTCCCTCACGTCCTCTTCATTGAACTTTATCGCGAGACCCTTTCTTGTCCCCATGATCAGGTCGTTATTGCCGGCTGTCCTCCTTACGGCGATCAACTCGTCGTCTTTGACCAGAGAAATTGCGATGATGCCCTTCCCCCTCGGGTTGCTGTAAGCGGAAAGCGCGGTTTTCTTGACCGTGCCGTTCTTTGTAAACATGACAAGGTAGCCCTCCCTGAAATGCCTCACCGGAAGTGCGGTAGAGACATATTCGCCTTCGGAGAGCTGAAGCAGATTCACTATCGCCTTTCCCTTGGCTGCGCGTCCGGCCTCAGGGAGCTGGTAGATCTTCAACCAGTAGAGTCTGCCGAGGTTAGTGAAAAAAAGCATGTAATCATGAGTGGAGCCTATAAAAAGCTGCTCGACAAAGTCCTCTTCCTTGGTCTCCATGCCGATGAGCCCCTTCCCCCCGCGCCGCTGACTCCGGTAAGCACTCAGAGGGTTCCGCTTGATATATCCCTGATGGGAAATGGTGATGACCATCTCCTCCTCGGTAATGAGATCTTCGATCGTGATCTCCTTAGTTTTTTCAGCGATCTCGGTCCTTCTCTCGTCGCCGTACTTTCCTTTGATCTCGAGAAGCTCGTCTTTTATGATTTTGGTAACGAGCGCTTTGCTCGCGAGAATACCCCTCAACCTTTCTATTTCCTTCAGTGTCGCCGTATATTCGTTTATGATTTTGTCTCGTTCGAGACCTGTCAGCCTCTGGAGCTTCATGTCGAGGATCGCCTGGGCCTGGATCTCTGAGAGCGGGTAGTCTCTCATGAGCGCGGTTTTCGCCTCCGCAGGCCCGGCCGAAGCCCTGATAAGGGCGATTATCTCATCCAGATGATCCAGGGCGATCTTCAACCCCTCAAGGATGTGTGCCCTTTCCTCCGCCTTCTTCAGTTCATAGCGGGTCCTTCTGATGATGACATCGCGTCTGTGCTGAAGAAAATAATTGAGCACCCGCTTGAGTCCGAGGACATGGGGCTGTCCGCCGACAAGTGCGAGCATTATGATCCCGAAGGTCGTTTCCATCTGTGTATGTTTGTAAAGGTTATTGAGCACAACCTCGGCCATCTCTCCGCGTTTCAGCTCGAGCACGACCCTGATGCCGTCCCTGTCGGATTCATCCCTTAGATCGGAGATTCCTTCGATCTTTTTCTCTCTCACCAGCTCGGCGATCTTCTCGATGAGCCTGGCCTTGTTCACCTGGTAGGGAAGTTCCGTGATAATGATGCTTTCTCCTCCCTTGTGCTCCCTCTCGATCTTCGCCTTGGCCCGTACCTTGATCAGTCCTTTGCCGGTCGCGTAGGCGTCCCGTATGCCGGCCGTTCCATGAATGATGCCCCCTGTCGGAAAGTCAGGCCCTTTTATTGAACTCATTAACTGTTCAACGGTGGCATCCGGTTTTTCAAGGAGGGTCAGGAGCCCGTCGATTACCTCGCCCAGGTTGTGAGGAGGAATATTCGTAGCCATACCGACGGCGATGCCCGCTGCACCATTTACGATCAGATTAGGTATCCGGGATGGAAGCACTATCGGTTCCTCCGTAGTCTCGTCGAAATTCGGCATGAAATCAACTGTGTCCTTATCGATATCCGCAAGGAGCTCCTCTGCAATCTTCTGGAGCCTCGCCTCCGTATAACGGTAGGCAGCAGCAGGATCACCGTCGATTGAACCGAAATTGCCCTGGCCGTCTACAAGGGTGTATCTCATATTAAAGTCCTGGGCCATCCTCACGAGAGCGTCATAAACCGCCGAATCTCCATGGGGGTGATATTTCTTAAGGACCTCGCCGACTACACCGGCGCATTTTGAATATTTCCTTCCCGGGAGCAGTCCCTCCCGGAGCATCGCATACAGGATCCTCCTGTGGACCGGCTTGAGACCATCTCTCACTTCAGGGAGTGCCCTCCCTATGATTACGCTCATGGCGTAATCAAGGTAACTGACCTTCATCTCTTCTTCTATGTTTATAGGTATTCTGGACATATCTTAAGAGCCTTTCTTTAACAAAGTTGAATATTTTAACATATCCCCACCGGCTTTTTTACCCGTTTCCACTCTTCTCCGCTGGAGATGATACAACCCCTGCCTTTATCCGTAAGCGCTCCCGGGGAAGAAAAACAATGTGATTTTCCTCAATAAAATCTATATAATATGGATAATTTGATGATTTCCAGTCATTCATACGACCATTTGCATATTTCCGGCTTTTCTTGCGGGCAGTGCCGCTCCATCGTGTTCTTCCCTGAGATCTCATGAATCTGTCGCTGCGTCAAAAGATCCTTCTCGGATATCTCGTCATGATCGCTTTCACTCTTATCGTGGGTATTTTTGCGATCTGGAGCTTGACAGAGCTGAACATCATCTCGACAGAGATCATATTCAATGATGTCAAGGCCGAAGAGAAAATAGCGAAGCTGAACGATTGCCTGCTCGCACAGGACCTTTATGAAAAACGCTTTCTCACCTTCCGGCAGCCTGATGCGGAAGGACTTTTCTGGACAAAGAGCAGGGAATGCAAATCGTTGGTCGATGATGTCAACAGGATCGCCGAATCCTCCATAAAGAACCTCCCCGAAAAAATCAATACCTATCATGACGATTACATCCTGCTTTTTTCGAAGGAAGCCTCTCTGATAGGTAAGGGAAAAATAACGGAGGCCCAGGAAATCTCAGGGTCCGCTCTCTCGGCGAGCTTCAATAAGGTTCTCATGACAGTAAAGGACCTGGACCTCAAGATCAAAGGGCTTCAGAACCACCACATCAACAAATCAAACTCTCTGGGACAGCGCGCCCTTATGATAACGATTGTTCTGAGTGTTTTCTCGATAGTATTCGGGATACTTTTCGCCTCCCTCCTGACAAGTCATTTGACCACCGCCATCGATAAGTTGAAAGAGGCGGCGAACTCGATCCGGAGCGGGAATTTTGATAATATTCCCGAAATAAAAGGCGACGACGAGCTCGCCGATCTGGCCATCTCGTTCAAGGAAATGTCAACACGCCTCAAGGAACTCGAGCAGATGAACCTCGATGCCAACCCGCTCACCAAGCTTCCGGGCAACCTGGCAATAGAGAAAGAACTCCTCACCCGGCTGAACGAGACCCAAACGTTTTCTTTCTGCCTGATCGACCTCGATAATTTCAAGGCATTCAACGACAGATACGGATATGCGCGGGGGAGTGATGTGATCAACTGGATGGGGGGCCTCCTCTCCGGGATAAAAAAGGAACTCGGGAGCGCGGAGGATTTTCTCGGGCATTTAGGGGGGGACGACTTCGTCCTCATCTGTTCTCCTGAGAGGGTGCATGCCTTATGCAGCAGGGTCATAGAGGAATTCGACAAGGGGATTGTGAATTTTTACGACCCTGAAGACTTGAAAAAAGGCTTCATCGTATCACTGGACAGGGCGGACAAGCCTGCAATTTTTTCGATCATGACCCTCTCCATCGCCGTTGTCAATACTGACCGCACGCTCATCAGGGAGCCGAAGGAGATCGCGCTAAAGGTAACAGAGATCAAACAATACGCGAAGACTTTCGGAAAGAGCCTCTACGTAATGGACCGCAGAAGATCCCGGTAGTCCGGCCCGATCGGAATAAGGGAATCTGATCAACCTAAAAACAGTAGGTCATTTACCACAGAGGCACGGAAACTCAGAGAAAATATATATTTTTTTGGTTCTCTCTTGTTTTTAAACTCTGTGCCTATGAGTCTCAGTGGTTAAATGCTTTTCCCGGGATCAATACTTAAGAGAGGCCTTCTCCAGATCGCCGACTACGACCAGCACAAATTCCTCGGGATGGAGGTACTTTTTGGCGACCCTGAGAACATCGGCCATGGATACGGAATTGATGTAATTCTTATATTTGTCTATATAATCCAGCCCGAGGTCGTAAAATTCCACTCCTACCAGGAAACCGGCAATCTTATCGTTCGTATCGACCCTAAGGGGAAAACTCCCCGTCAGGTAAGACTTCGCATCTTCAAGCTCCTTGTCACTCACCGGTTCTGTCCGGATCTTCTTCATCTCTTTCACTATTTCGTCGATAGCGATATTTGCCGAGCTGTTTTTTGTCTGCAGTCCGGCCTCAAACATCCCCGCATATTTTTTCGCCGAAAAATAACTGTGCACGTCGTAGGCAAGGCCCTTTTCGTCACGGATATTGTCCATCAGCCTGGAGGCAAAGCCTCCTCCTCCCAGTATGTAATTCATGACTGATACCGCATAATAGTCCGGGTTCTCCCGTCTTATTCCGAGATGACCGAGGATGATGTTGGCCTGTGCGATATCCCTGTTTATCTTGATGACCTCGCTTTTTTTCGGCGGTTCCGGGGCGGAAAGACGGAGATTGGGAATATCTTTTTTCTTCCAGTCCCCGAAATACTTTCCAAGCATCGTGCCGAGTTCTGATCTGCTGATGTCACCCACGACAGCCATGATCGCGTTGTTGGGTGCATAATACGTCCGGTGGAATCCTACGATATCCTCCCGGGTTATCCTGTCTAGAGATTCGAGCATGCCTTCAGTGGGCCAGCCATAAGGGAATTTTCCATAAACCGCCATTAAAAATGCCTTGGAGGCTACACTTCCCGGGTCTTCTCTTTGCTGGAGTATCGAACTTTTTATTACGGCCTTTCTCCTGTCGATCTCTTCCTGTCTGAAGGCCGGGTTGAGGATGACATCCGATAAGAGGTCGAACCCGAGCTCCCTGTCCTTTTTCAGGACGGAGAGTTTGATCGTGATGAAATCATCGCCGCCGGATGTCTCGAGAGACCCGCCGACAAAGTCAATGGCACTGCTGATATCCAGAGCTGTGCGCTTAGACGTTCCTTCGTTCAGCAGATCGGCCGTCAGGTTCGCCAGACCCGCCTTTTCATAAGACTCGTCTACCGCCCCGGCTTTTATCGCGACCACAACAGTAATGATGGGAAGCTCCTTCTTTTCGGAATGAAGCAGAACCAGGCCGCTGGGCAGAATCTCTCTGTCCGCGATCTCCCCGGCAAACGAAAAAGGAGTAAACACCGACACCATGGCCAGGACAAACAGGAAAGAGAAAATACAAGATCGTTTCAAAATTGTTGCGTCAGTCATCGGTGCCCCCGATTTCCTTCGGAATCAATATGCCGGTGGTCCTTTTCACGGGTACCAGATACTTCTCTGCCACCTTCCTCACATCCTCGGGAGATACTTTACGTATCCCTTCGAGATAAGTATCCACCATTTGCCAGCCGCCGATCATCTCAAAAGTGCCGATTGTTCGCGCCCGCATGTAGTTTGAATCCTGCTCCATGATAAAGGATGCTTCGATCTGATTTTTCGCTTTCATCACTTCCCGCTCGGAAGGCGGCTCTTTTTTTATCTTATCGATTTCGGCGAGGAGAGCCTTTTCCACTTCTTCTATGCCCTTGCCCTGGGCGGCCGTAGCACCCGTGAAGAATAAAAAAGGGTCACGGTGGAGACCGTCATAAGACGCCCATGCGGAAAGGGCGATTCTTTTTTCATAAACAAGGGATTGATATAATCTCGAGCTCTTTCCCCCGGAGAGGATCCCTCCGAGCACCTCGAGCGCGAAGCCGTCTTCATCCGATATATCGGGTACCTTGTAGACACTCATAATATAAGGCAGTTCAGCCTCTCTTCTCACGTATATTCTTTTTTCACCGTACTGCTCGTCTTCGCTGAGCCGGCGTTCTTCGATAGCGGGCCCCCTTGGGATCTCGCCGTAGGTTTCTTCGATCTTTTTGAGTATTTCTTCGCCGTTTACATCCCCGATGACGATGATCACCGCATTGTTGGGGGCATAGTATTTCCTGTAGTATTCGACGAGGTCACCGGGCTTGAGATCCTTCAGGTCCGACATCCAGCCGATCACCGGCCATCGATAGGGATGGTTTTTAAATGATGTCGCCATGACCTCCTCGAAGACCAGGTTCTGCGGATCGTCTTCATATCTCAGTCTCCTCTCTTCCATGACGACGTCCCGCTCCGAAAGCACCGCTTCCTGCCTAAGGTCAAGATTCTGCATCCTGTCCGCTTCCAGTTCGAGGGGCAGGTCTATCCGGTCGGAGGCGATCAATTCGAAATACCCGGTATATTCCCGCGAGGTAAAGGCGTTGTCAATGCCCCCCGCTCTCTTGATCATCCGGGAAAAAGTTTTGGGTCCGAATTTTTTCGTGCCTTTAAACATCATATGCTCAAGAAGATGGCTAAGCCCGGTCTTGCCTATATCTTCGTTCACCGAACCTACCCTGTACCAGACCTGAAAAGTAGCGGTAGGGGCTTTGTGATCTTCGAGTATGAGGACCTTAAGCCAGTTTTCCAGAACGTGCTCCTGAACGTCGAGGGCGTCCGCAACAACAGGCAGGGACAACAGACATAAAACCAGGACCAGCGATTTCAGAAATTTCATTTTTCTATTGTAATCTTTTTTCATCCCTCTGCCAAATATTACTCCTGATGCGCTTTTCACACGGAGCGAAACACACCGGTTGCCCGAAGAGACTCCATCACGTACAATAGCTCTATGGAAATAGGACGGTTGAGAAAGATAGGACAAAAAATTTATCAGGAAATGGCGGCCCTGAGAAATGCCCCGGATATCAGGACATCTCTGGGAGTCGGCGCCGGCGGAGACAAGACTTTCCCCTTAGACAAAAAGGCTGAAGATATCATCATCTCGGGACTTGAAGAATCGAATGAACCTCTCTCCCTCATCTCAGAGGAATCAGGCATAATCGATTTCAGAGGAGGGGGGAGGAGGGTGGGGGCCGATCCCGTAGATGGGAGCAAAAACGCCATATCCGGCATTCCTTTCTTCTGCACATCGATAGCAGTAGCGGAGGGAGACACAATCGACGATGTCAATATGGCATATGTCATCAACCTGGCTACCGGAGACGAGTTCTGGGCTGAAAGGGGCAAGGGGGCTTACCATAACGGCAGGCGGATGACCCCGCAGAAAGAAGATGCATTTTATCTGGTGGCCTACGAAGCCCAGGCGCCGGGCAGGGATATCCCGCGTATTTTGCCCCTGATCTCCCGTGCTCATAAGACAAGATGTTTCGGCGCGATCGCTCTCGATCTCGCTTATCTCGCATTCGGTGCGGTCAGCGTCTTTATCTCTCCCTCTCCTTCCAGAAGCTTTGATTTTGCCGGGGGATGGCTGCTTGTGAGGGAGGCGGGCGGCATCGTGACGGACATTGACGGGAATGAAATTGGAAAGACCACTTTGGGGCTTAAAAGGAGCGTCTCGCTGCTTGCATCGGGCAATAGAGAACTCCACACCAGGGCTCTGGGATTGATGTCCGGTGTTTAGGGTCATTCTGATTCAGGTCGTTGCAGGTTTGCTGGGAGGATACATAGCCCGGTCAAAAGGGAGAAACCCTTTTTTCTGGGGGGTGCTCTGCTTCATCTTCCCCTTGCTCGTCCTCGCGGTTCTCGTACTCCCCGCCATCGAGACCAGGGGTCTTACAAAAAGATGCCCTAACTGTTCGGGGATAGTCTCCAAAAATGAGACCGTCTGCCCGCACTGCAAAAAAGAATTGCCGATCGACCTTATTCGCTGTGAAAAATGCGGGAGCTTCGTGCCTGAAACCGAAGTCTGTCCGCAGTGTCATCATAGTGTGAAGTAGTGATCGAAAGGTTCTTATTTTTAATGAGAAACAAGTCTTATAAAAATGGGGGAAACGATGACGGAAAGGCAAAATAAACTTGATGAAATATCTCATCAGCTCAGCGAAAATATACTGGCTGTTAAAGGGACGCTGGAACTCATGGATACATTTGTTACGGAGGATGATATGCACGACCTTTTAC
>JBECKU010000305.1:0-7417 GCA_040235385.1 Candidatus Sulfobium sp.
CTCGCCCTCTTTCCTCCATCCCTTGAGACTAATCATCTCACGACTTTCGATCTTAATCCATCAGTCCAAGATCGGATGCATCGGGACCGGTTACAAAGGGAGCAAGACCACCACCTGCATGAATCAGTCCTTAATTCAACCCTACTCCCCTTTTCCCCATCTGTCAAGCTAATTTTCTCCTTTGTTCCCTGTTGCCGCTTCTTTATTGGTAAGGGCTTACGTCGATTATTGCGCTTTAATAATATGATATACTGGAAAAAAGTTTTGGGCCTGCGACAGGCAATATTTCCCGACATCGTTCAATCTTGTGTAGATTTCGCGATGATACGGATAATGCAGAACAAGGAGGATGTATGATCGCAGATGTGGAAATCGTCGAGGGAGGAAAGCTGCTGGGAATTGAAAAAATGAAGCTTAAGAAAGTGAAAGAATTCAGCGACGGCTCGGTAATTTTTGAAAACGAAGACGGCAGGGCGGTACTCTACTCGCCGAAGAGAGACAAATACACCCTCGTGTCGATCGACATGGCATAAGAAAGGGGAACAGGTGCGGCAGCATCGCCGCACCTGTTCCCCTTCAAATCTGTTTCTCGGATCACTCTTCGATCCGCATGAATTTGAAATAGACCATCGTCCAGTTTCCTAGGATGATCGCGCTGATCGCTACCAGGCTGGAAAGAGACATCGTCGACATACCGGTTACGCCGTGGCCGAGATTGCATCCTCCGGCTATTACCGCCCCTACCCCCATAAGTATACTTCCGAAAAACACCGTCAGGATTTCCTTTGCAGGCGGGACCTTCCATTTGAATTCCTTGAGCGCCAGCGCACTGATGGCCGCGCCAAGAGGAACGGCAAATATGAAAAATACACCCCATGTACCCGTGAATATTCCCAGGAAGCTGAATTCCGGGAAAAAAGAATGGGTGCTGTTTGTAAGCATGGAATTGAAGAATTCTCTCAGAGGCGTCGTGATCGCAAGACCCCTCGGCAGCCCCCCGAAGAGAGATGATATCTCCCAGGCAGCGGCGGTCAATAATCCGATCAGGACCCCTGTTAATCCCCAGGAGAAGCCTTTTCCGCTCTTGCCGAATTTCGGCTTTCCCTTAAAGACAAAAGCCAATGCTCCGACAGAAAAAATGGTTATGGTAGCCCATTTTGCCGTCGGTCCGCCTCCGAAGAGGTCCCATACGGCAGGATTAGTGCTTCCAAATACGTCGACCCTGTAGCTCGTCAGTAAATTACGGACCGGACTCAGCATGCCGTCCGTAGTCATGCCTATACCGAAGAAAAAGCCGACGATCGCAACGAGGGCCGCTATCTGTCCCTCGCCGAGCCTGTATACTATACCGCTTGCGCAGCCCCCCGCGAGCACTATCCCCAATCCGAAGAGAAACCCGCCGAGGATGTTCGCGACAGGCACGAAACTCTGGCGCATCAAATGAGCTGAAACAAGATGGCCCGTTGTTCCGTCGTATGTCATCAACAGGCCGGAACTTTCCAGGAAGTTCGTTGCTAAAATAGCGACTACCACGCAGAGCAGATATGCCCTGAAAAGATCAAGGTCCTTAAGAAAAATAACGTCCCTGAATGCTGAATTGAGACAGAACCGCCCCCTCTGAAGGATATACCCGAGGGCCAACCCGCAAACTACCGCAGTCAAAGCAGAGATAACGCTACCGAATGGCATATGCTTCCCTCCCGTTCCAGAAATGTGCATGCTCACCGCAGCCGTTGCCCTTCGTTATAAGCACGGGCATTTTTGCATTCTTCTCGACGTCCCGCGAAGCGCACCCTGTGACAAGCCGCTGAAGTCTCGATTTGCCGCTGCAGCCCATAATTATCATATCGACATTTTCTTCTTCGGAGACCTTGAGTATCTCTTCCGACGGATGTCCTTCTCTTACAACAGTAGTCACATTAATGAGCCCGCCCTTTTCCAGCGATTTCCTGTAATGGGAAAGGACGTCTGCAGCCTTTTTGTCCAGTTTTTCCTTGTGCTCCGTATCTTTAAGCGAATCCTTCAGTGTTGCCATCTCCGCATCACTCAGCATGGCGGTCATCAGCGAATTACCCTCCAACTGCTGGACGTGGATCAGTATGATGTTTTCAGGAAGCGAGACGAGATCCCTGAACAGCGACAATATTCCATTCGAATCTTCGTTGCCGCCCACTGCGATCAATATCTTCTTCATTTTTTCCTCCTTTTAAAATGGATTAATAAAGTATCCTTTATTTTGCTAACATCCTTCAGATTGTCGAGGGGATTTCCTCTACCCCATAAACCTCGCTGCTTTCTTCCGACTTCCCTATGATCACGGGCACGGAGGACTTCTTCTCGACATCTTTGCTTACGCAGCCTGTGACCATTCTGACCAGGCCCTTTTTCCCGTTGCTGCCGACCACGATAAGGTCGACGTTTTCCTCCTCGGCGACCTTGAGTATCTCATCGGATGGTATGCCGTCCCTGAGAATAGTCCTCACGCTGATCAGCCCGAAGCTTTCCATTTCTTTTTTGTAGTGATTCAGGATCTTCCACGCCTTCCTGTCCAGTTCTTCCTTATAATCGGTATCCCTAAGAGACTCCTTCAGGGTGGACAGCTCGGCCTCGCCCAGCATGTCGATCATCATCGATTTCCCTTCAAGCCTTTCCACGTTAAGAAGGATTACCTCCTCCGGGGGCCTGACCAGATTCCTGAAGACCGACAATACGGCCTTCGATCCTTTTGTGTCGTCTACAGCGACCAATACCTTTTTCATTCCTTTGATTCCTCCTTTTTCCTTGAGTTGATTTAATGAATAAGCTCCCCTCTTTGGAGAAAAGTCCCCAAGAGGAAAAGTCCCAGTATTATGGCTGTCGTTATTGAGATGGCCGCGTATGCGTCCCTCCAACTGTAAGGCTCCTCGCACATAAGGGGCTGTTTTGCGGTCAGGACGGGTATCGGCGCCTTTTTTTGCACCTCCCTGGAGACTGACCCCCTGATCAGTCTGTTCAAACCTTTCCTCCCGGAAAAACCAAGAAGGATGAGGTCCACTTTTTCTTCAGAAGCCACCTCAAGAATTTCCTCGGCCGGGTGCCCGATTCGGATTGCAGGCCTTACAACCGCAACGCCGTTTTCCCTGAATTCCTTTTCATAAAAAGAGAGTATACTTTCCGCCTTCCTGTCGAGTTCGTCTTTGTACTCCGTATCCCTGATCATGTCCTTCAATGTAGACATTTCGGCATCGCCCAGCATATCGGTCATCAGGGACCTGCCCTCAAGCCTTTCCACGTGAAGAAGGATTATTTCGTCGGGCTTTCTGACGAAATTACAGAAGGTGGACAGGACCGCCTTTGAAGCTTTCGTATCATCTACCGCAACCAGCATCTTTTTCATCTGCCCTCCTCAATCTCAAAGTTTGATATAATCTAAAGCTGTAACTTTTGATTTGAACACCGGACGATCAATTAGCAAATGAGGTGCCCATTCTGGATAATATAAATTTATCTTCTATTTCAAATAGTTATGGATTAGAAGAAATTTTATATTGACATAAAAACATAAACAATGTTAAATATGTTAATTAACGATAGTTAATGTTAATTAACACTTGTTAAGTTTGTTTAACCAGTCGTTGCACTATTTAACGAAAAATATGATCGAACGATTTCTTAGAGATCCGAAGTTTCTTCTCGAAGTATTCGAGACCATGAGAGACGGCCTCATGGTGGTCGATACGGAGGGCCATATTCTCTTCTTCAATCGTGCTGCCGAAGAGATAACGGGATATGGAAAGGAAGAGGTGATGGGGAAGTCCTGTACCATGCTCGACAGCGATACCTGCGTTGTTTTGACCGACTCCGGAAGACAAAGAAAGTGCGATCTTTTCAAGACGGGCGCCATATGCAATAAAAAATGCAGGATAAGATCCAGCGACGGGAGGGCCGTTTATCTTCTGAAAAACGCTGTTGTTCTGAGGGATGAGAATAAGGAGATAATAGGCGCTGTGGAGTCTATGACCGACATCACGTCGCTTTATATGAAGGAACTGGAACTTGAGGAACTGAAGGAGGAATTGCGTCAGGAATACTGGTTCATGGGGCTTCTTGGAAAGAGCGAACCCATGCAGCGGCTGTTTGAACAGATAAGAAACGCCGCCATAAGCGAGGCCCCGGTCCTGATATCCGGCGAGAGCGGCAGCGGCAAGGACCTTGTAGCTAACGCGATACACAAGCTGAGCAGGCGCAAGGACGGGCCGTTTATCGCAATGAATTGCGCGTCGCTAAACGATCATCTCCTGGAGAGCGAACTTTTCGGTCATAAGAAGGGGGCGTTTACGGGAGCCATAAACGACAGGATCGGGCGGTTCGAAGCCGCGAGTGGAGGAAGTATTTTTCTGGATGAGATAGGGGACATGCCGATGGTAATGCAGGCCAAATTACTCAGGGTCCTCGAAGAAAAGGTGATCGAGCGTGTCGGCGATCACACTCCCGTCCCTGTGAACATAAGGCTCGTTTCCGCCTCCAATAAAGACCTTCAGGAATTGGTCCCACAGGACAAATTCAGGGAGGACCTTTTTTACAGGGTGAACTCTTTTTCAATCAGGGTGCCTTCTCTGCGGGAAAGGGCCGAAGACATCCCGATATTGGCCTTTCACTACCTGAAGAAAATAGCCATCGTAAACGGCAAAGAGATCAGAAGAATAAGCCCTCGGGTCATTGAGGTCATAGGCAGTTACACGTGGCCCGGAAACGTAAGGCAGCTTATTAACGCCCTCGAGCACAGTGTCATAACCTGTAAGGGAGATACCTTAGAGGTCTCGGACCTTCCTGACTATGTCTTCCCGGATAAGAAGAAGGACGTGAATAACCAGGCCGAGCGAGACAAGATACGCGACGCCCTCAAAACATTTAAAGGAAATAGGACCCTCGCGGCAAGGCATCTCGGAATCAGCAGGGTCACCTTATGGAAGAGGATCAAGGAATTAGACGCTGATTAAACCTTCCATTTGATCTCCGATAATCTGTCATCAGTGCACCCAGACGCTCAGCGGTCTCCAACGGGTGTAGGATAAATCCCTACAAAAAAAACAGACATTCTCCGATTTTTTTTCTATTCGGAACGATATACAGTGAGGAGTAAGAGCAGGTTAATCGGAGGTTATGTTATGAAATGTGATTTTCTCCGCGGCATGTATCTCCAATCATGTAAAGCAGGAAAAAATGTGTACGTGCCGAGTTCCTTCGAATTGGGGGAATACTGCCGAAGCAAAAGGCATAAGATATGTCCCTTTTATCTCAAGATCAGGAATTCTGCGGGATTGTCCGGACATTTTTCCCTTGAATTGGCCAACAACAGGTAAACCCCGAGAGTAGACCTTAGCCTTCCTGACAGGGTAATAGAGCCACCCGTATAAGAGAGAAAAAGAGGCCGCCCCTCCCTCTTTCTGAAAGACCTTTTGACAAATCCGGACTCAGGTCTGAACCTGAGGAATATCTTGCCGTCAACCCCAAGCTTAGGTATCCGTCGACGTCTTCGAGGGGGGTAAATATTAACCCACTTTATTCATGAATTTTCAACGATGCCGAAAGGACGTAGTGTTTGAGCGCCTGCCTGCCGGCAGGGATTTACTTGCCCGATACTCAAACAGTGTGTATCTGATAATAAAGAGGGCAAGTTCCTCGGAGCTTGCCCGCCACAGGCGGACGAGCGAGAATGAGCGAAAATATTATGTCCTTTCGTTACCGCCATTGTTTATGAATAATCTGGATTAAACGTGGATACAAATGCCGGATGTGAAAGGCTCTGCAGTCGAACCGGATATCCATAAGGCTACGGTCTGATGCGTCTTCAAGGGTTCTTTGTCTCCAGCCGTTTGTCAGACTGCCCTGACAGCGTCTGCTATAATTGTGTAATATTACCTGGATTCCATCAATGCTGACAGGAGCTGACAAATGGCCGACGAAGACCTTTCCAGACTCAGGATAGACAAGTCTCAAACAGTTGCCCGCGGCGGCAAGGGGAAAAAATTTTATCGAATTGCGGCGGTCCTCGCGGTCGCAGTTGTGCTCGCCGCTCTCTTTTTTTCCGGCGTTTTATCCCCTGCCGTCGAAGTCGAGGTCGCAAGTGTCTCCCGGATCTATCCTTCCCAGGCATTTACGCTCCTGAACGCCAGCGGCTATGTGGTCGCGCAGCGAAAGGCCGCAGTCGCATCGAAGATCACCAGCAGTCTAATAGAACTAAATGTTGAGGAAGGAACGCGTGTAAAGGAAGGACAGGTGATCGCCAGGCTCGAAGGCGAAGATGCCGCCGCTGCCGTCCGACAGGCGAAAGCCAATGTAAATGTGGCCCGTTCGAACCTGAAGCAGGCAAAAGCCGAACTAGACGACGCTACTCTCCTCATCGACCGGAATAGGGAGTTGGTCGACAAAGGATACATATCACAGATGGACTATGACTCTTCGGAGGCCCGCTATAAAAAAGCCGTCGCAGCCGTTGCGGCCGCGGAGGCAGGGGTCAGGGCGAGTGAAGCGGCGTTCAAGGAGGCCGAGGTGTCGCTCGAGTACACACTTATCCGCGCCCCCTTCGATGGGGTGGTCCTCACCAAGAATGCCGACGTGGGGGACATCGTCACCCCTCTTGGCGCGGCCGCTAATGCGAAGGCGTCGGTGGTCACCATGGCTGACATGGACTCGCTCCAGGTGGAAGTCGATGTGTCCGAGTCGAATATTGAAAAGGTAAAGACAGGACAGCCGTGCGAAATCCAGCTTGACGCGCTGCCGGAATCCCGCTTCAGGGGGAAGGTCCATATGATCGTTCCGACTGCGGACAGGACAAAGGCGACGGTGCTGGTGAAGGTTGCTTTTGTCGACAGGGACGACCGGATCCTGCCCGAGATGTCCGCCAAGGTCGCCTTCCTTGAGAGACCTGTTGCCGCCGAAGAAGAAAAACCCAGAACTGTTGTAAACCCCTCGGCCGTGGTCGCCAGGGATGGCAAAAAGATAGTTTTTGTAGTGAAAGACGGCAGGGTGGTCGAAACGCCGGTAGACCTGGGAGCGCCACTCGGCGATATGATGGAGGTGCTTGGGGGCGTCAAGGCCGGTGACAAAGTGGTGGTAAACCCCCCGCCAAAACTCAGGACCGGCGCGAAGATAAAGACTGCCGAACAATAATGGAAACACTGAGCAGACCGATTGTCGAGATCAGGAACATCTATAAGTCTTACCGCCGGGGCAGCCAGATCGTGCCGGTCCTTGATGACATCACCTTCGACATTAAAGAGGGCGAATTTTTGGCGCTGATGGGACCATCGGGATCGGGCAAAAGCACGCTCCTGAACCTTATCGCCGGAATAGACAAGGCAGACTCCGGCACGATCACAGTGAAAGGAACTGAGATCACAAGGCTCACCGAGACAGAGCTTGCAGCCTGGAGGGC
>JBECKU010000011.1:0-6083 GCA_040235385.1 Candidatus Sulfobium sp.
CTACGAAGCCTTTTTTGGCAGGATTCCATAGAGTTTTTCAGTTGGTGAACTGTCTTCGGCAATAAATAGAGCCAGGAATCGATCTGATAGATCAGGCAAATGACACTTTACTGGGTGAAATGCCCAAAAATTGGTTTTAATGAAAACGAGAAATGAAAAAATAATGGCCTCATGTCAGCCCTTCCACCTTGCATGCGCGCGTGCGTCCGCTTATTTTACGGAATGAACTTTGTTTGAGGAATCGAGGATTATAATCTTCGGCTTGAAATCACGCAACTTGTTGTCGTCGAAGTAGGCGTAGCTGAAAATGATGATCCGGTCCCCTTTTACACCTTTTCTGGCGGTCGGACCATTGAGAAATATGGCGCCTGAACCCCTCTTGCCGGGTATCGCATAAGTCTCAAACCGCTCTCCGTTATTAAGATTGCTGATTGTGACCTTCTCAAAAGGGAGGATTCCCGCCTCTTCCATAATGCCTTGGTCGATCGTGATGCTCCCTTCATACTCGAGGTTGGACTCCGTTACGGTTGCCATATGAATTTTTGCCCTGAGCATGCACCTTAACATAACACCTTCCTGAAGTCAGAAGTAAGAATGCAGAAGTCAGAATGCGGATTGCAGAATGCAGAAGTCAGAATGCGGAAGTCGGAATGTGGAATTAAGAAAACTCTTAGCTTTACCAATGACAGATTCTCAGTTTTATTTTTTAACTTCTGCATTCTGCGTTCTTATTTCTGACTTAGTTTGACTTCTGACTTTTATTGCTCATTCTATTATTTTCGGGACCCTGTAGAATTTTCCTGTCCTGTCCGGGGCCTTACCGAGCGCCTCTTCCCTGTCCAGGGAAGGTTCGGGAAGGTCTTCTCTGAAAACATTCCCAAGAGAAATAACATGTGATGTAGGCTCTACATCGGTGGTGTCGAGCTCCCCGAGTTTCTCCATATAGACAAGGATATCCTTCAATTGACCCGCAAAAAGGTCCCGTTCACTTTCGCCGAGGTCAAGCCTCGCGAGCTTTGCCAGGTGTTCAAGCGAAATGTCCATGGGATTAAATCTTTGTCAGGTTGGCCAACTTCAGGGAAAGTCTTTTTAAACCGATATTGGGAAAATTCACCATGACCTTCTGATCATCACCGTCTCCGTAGCAATCTCGGATCACGCCGATGCCCCAAAGAGGATGCTTTACTCTGCAGCCCGAAGAAAACAAAGGCTTTATTTTCTTCCCGTCCAACTTTTTCTTGTCGTTCCTGTGAGGAAACGGCCGGGGCTCGGTTACCTTCTCAACCCACTGGCAATGGGCTTTGGGCATATCCTTAAGGAACCGCGAAGGCTCCTGCTCCTGGATTCTCGAGTATAGTCTTCTTTTCCGCGCGGCAGTCAGCAGAAGAAGGTCTTTCGCCCTTGTCATCCCCACATAGAAAAGTCGCCGCTCCTCGGAAATCTCATCACTATTCCCTATCGCCTTGAAATAGGGAAGAATACCCTCTTCAACACCGGTTATGAAGACGACCGGAAATTCGAGACCTTTGGCGTTATGGAGCGTCATAAGAGATATGTGATTCTCGCCTGGCGTCTCGTCGATACTGGTGAGGAGAGAAACGGAATCGACAAATTCCCTGATGTCTTTGCCCGATGCGGAGTTGATAAGTTCATGAACGTTTTGCTTCCTCTCGTCGTCGAGGGCGTCGGCATATCCGGTTTCGTCGGCGATAGCCTTCATTAGTTCGGAAGCGTCGGAGAATTTGGCGGCGGCGAGGTTTTCGATGAGTCCCGCAAAATTAGTGAGCTTGTCCTTCGTCGAAGAAACTATCCCATTGGCACGCGAGCAAGCCTTCAATGTATCAAACAGACAAGTTGCTTTTTTCCTTGCCTCATTCTCGATCTTGGAAATGGTGGCAGCCCCGATACCCCTTGGCGGACAATTGATAATCCTTCTTAGACTGACATTGTCTCCGCAGTTCAAAACGAGCCGCGTGTAGGCCATCATGTCCTTGATTTCCTTCCTCTGATAGAAGCTTATACTGCCCACTATGTTGTAGGGGAGGCCGGCTTCGCGAAGAGCATCTTCCAACGCCCTCGACTGGAGATTGACCCTGTACAGTATCCCGATGTCCTTGTAGGAGTAAGCGCCTTTCAGAAAAAGCTCCTTGATTATTTTTGCTATATGTTTGGCTTCTTCTTCCTCGTTATTCAACCAGCAGAAATGGACTTTTTCACCCCGTCCCCTGTCTGTCCAGAGCTTTTTCTCTTTCCTGTGCGGGTTTACAGAGATAACAGCGTGGGAGACATCCAGGATGTTTTGAGTGGACCGGTAGTTCTTTTCGAGCCTCACGACCCTGGTTCCGGGGAAATCTTTTTCGAAATTGAGAATGTGCTTTACTTCAGCGCCTCTGAATCTGTATATACTCTGGTCGTCATCTCCGACGGCGCATATGTTTCCGTTCAGTATCGAGAGCAATTTCACGAGCTGGTACTGGGAATAATTGAGGTCCTGAAATTCGTCGACCAGCACATAGGGAAAAACCTTCCGATATTTTTCAAGTATTTCAGGGATGTCAGTGAACAGCTTGACTGTCAGCATTATGAGATCATCGAAATCAAGGGCATTACTTCTCTTCATTTCGTCCTGATATCTGACATAGACCTTGGCGAGCTTCTCGTCGAAGCCGAACCCGTCTCCGGAGGAGAGAAAATCCTCGGGACCAATGAGTGAGGCCTTAAGAAAATTAATCCGTGACGCAACGCCTTTGTATAACGCCTCGTAAATCTTGAATTCTTTAAGTATATGCCGGATGAGGCTGCACCGGTCGTCTTCGTCATAGACGGAAAAATCAGTTCCGTAACCGAGATTTTTTATTTCTTTGCGGAGTATTCTGCTGCACTGGGAATGCAGAGTTCCGATCCATGCATGCTTGATATCTTTTTTGACGAGATCCCGGATCCTCGTTTTCATCTCACGTGCCGCTTTGTTGGTAAAAGTTACGGTGAGAATGGAATCGGGAGGGGTCTTCCGGTTTTTGACTAGATAGGCATATTTATGGGTGATAACTTTTGTTTTGCCGCTTCCGGCTCCTGCCAGTACAAGGAGGGGACCATCGACATATTTAAGAGCTTCTTTCTGCTGGGGATTCAGATTTCGCATTACACCTTCTCTAGACATCCATTAATTCCAGGCACTATAGAATAACAGATTCACGCACTTTAAATCTACCGCAAAGTGTGGGAAACCGCCGTTCTACCGGCCTCAGTCATCTTAATCATTTCTCACACAAAGCCGGGAAGCGCGCGGAGAAAATGCAAACAGTACGTAAAACTATGTGCCAAATACAAATCTATCCTGGTGATCTCCGTGCCTCTGTGTGATAATAAGGTGCCTCAGACTCGCAGGCAGCCCCATACCTCTATCCGACTCCGAACATTACTCGACTGTTACACTCTTTGCCAGATTTCTAGGCTGGTCTACATCGCACCCTCTGAGGATGCCTATATGATAGGCCAGGAGCTGAAGGGGAATTACAGAGAGCATCGCTGAAATATATTGATTGGCGTCGGGAATAAATATGCTGTGCTTCGAAATTTCGCTAATGTCAGAGTTGCTTTCGGTCGATATTGCGATAACATTGCCGCCTCTGCTCCTGACTTCCTCTATGCCGGTCAGCATCTTCTCAAACAGAAAGCCCCCGGGTGCCAGGACAACGACGGGAAGGTCCTCATCGATCAGGGCGATGGGACCGTGCTTCATCTCGCCGGCGGGATAGCCTTCCGCATGGATATATGATATTTCCTTCAGCTTCAGAGCGCCTTCCAGGGCGATCGGATAATTTACACCTCTTCCCAGATAAATAAATCCTCTCGCTTTGAAAAAGTCTCGTGCTATGTCCTGAACGGTTTCATCCACGTTCAGAGTCTTTTCTATCTTTCCGGGCAAGAGAAGGACTTCATTAAGCAGTCCCCTTGATTTGTCCCTGTCTATGAAGCCCCTTATCCGACCTACCGCGATAGCCAGGATATAAAGTGCCGTAAACTGTGTAAGGAACGCTTTTGTCGACGCAACACCTATCTCCGGACCGGAGTGGGTATAAAAAACAGCATCCGCCTCTCTTGCGGAAGTGCTGCCTATGACGTTGCAGATACTCAGCACTTTTGCGCCAAGCTTCTTCGCTTCCCGCTGTGCCGCAAGGGTGTCCGCGGTCTCTCCGGACTGGGTAATCACTATCATGAGGTCTCCGGAATCTACGAGGGGTTTCCTGTATCTGAATTCAGATGCAATATCGACTTCAACAGGCAATCGGGAGAGTTCCTCGATCATATACTTTCCAGTGAGCGCGGCGTGCCATGAAGTGCCGCAGGCGACGATAAAGATCTTGCTGATGGTCCTGAGATCCTGTTCCGATAACCCAAATTCATCAAGGTTTATTTCCCCGCTCTCAATGGAAAAACGTCCCCGGAGGGTATCACTGACTGCACGCGGCTGCTCGAATATCTCCTTGAGCATAAAATGTCTGTAGCCGCCTTTTTCCGCCATGGCGGGACTCCAGGTAATGGAGGCTACTTCCTTTTGGACAGGAGAACCGTCCATAGTGGTGACTGTCACACCTTCGGCTGTAAGAACGGCCATTTCATTCTCGTCAAGGAACATTACTTCCCTCGAATAATTCAAAAAAGCAGGAACGTCCGAGGCGACGAAATATTCCCCGTCTCCGAGACCTACGACGAGTGGGCTGTCCTTCCTGACGCCGACGACCTTCCCCGGTTCCTTTTCGCTGACTACTGCGAGGGCATACGCGCCCCTGACTCCTTTCAGCGCGCTTCTCACGGCTTCTTCCAGTGGGAGCGTCTCTGCTTGGTCCCTGATCAGATGACACAGCACTTCGGTATCGGTGTCGGAGTTAAAAGTATAGCCCTTCTCAACGAGAGTTTTTCTCAAACCGAGATAATTTTCGATGATTCCGTTATGGACGATGACAATCCCGCCGGAGCGGTGCGGGTGTGCATTCTCTTCAGAGGGCTTCCCGTGTGTAGCCCAACGTGTATGGCCGATCGCGGTATTGCTGGAGAGTTCTCTGGCCTCGACGAGTGATGCAAGATCATTTATCTTGCCCTTGCATCTTACGACATCTATCGAACGGCCCGAAAAAAATGCTATTCCGGCAGAATCGTAGCCCCGGTACTCAAGCTTTTTCAGCCCTTCAAGAACCACCGTTACGGCGTTTTTGTTCCCTATATAACCGATTATCCCGCACATAACAAATTCATAATAAAGCCAGAACGCAGTCGCCGGAGGAGACCGACTTCTTACTTCCCGCCCCGGCGGGTCGCCGAAGGAGACTGACTTTTTGGCTTACCGCCTTCTGACTTTTTCTTCTTTTTTTTCGCCCAGCCCCTGACGTTTTTCTGTTCTGTCCTGCTGACGGCAAGGGCCATGGACGGCACGTCTTTGGTTATGGTCGAACCGGCCCCGATGTAAGCGCCCTTACCGACCTTCACCGGAGCTATCAACTGCGTATCACTTCCGACGAAGACCCGGTCACCGATACGGGTTATATGCTTTTTTTCGCCGTCGTAATTACATGTTATTGTCCCTGCTCCTATGTTAACTTCTTCCCCTATTTCCGCATCGCCGATATAACTGAGATGAGAAGCTTTGCTTCCGCTGCCCAGGCTCGACTTCTTCAATTCTACAAAATTGCCTATTTTTACCCGTTTCCCCGTCCGGGAGCCGGGCCTTATGTGGGCAAAAGGCCCGACCGAGGAACCATCTCCGATTTTCGAATCCTCGATGACAGAGGAATCTTTGATGACGACACCGGATCCGACCGTACTGTTCACTATCCTCACATTGGGATAAATCGTCGAATTTTTCCCTATCCTCGTTCGACCCTCGATCAGAACGTTGGGATAGATGGTTGTCTCCCTTCCGATCGTTACTTCAGGATAGATGAAGGCGGAACCGGGATCGAGAAAATTGATACCTTTATTGGTCAGTCCTCTTATGATCCTCATCCTTAAAATTTCCGAGGCACGGACAAGTTCCTCTCTCGTGTTCACTCCCATGAATTCCTGCTCAGAACATATGCAATAGG
>JBECKU010000026.1:0-3159 GCA_040235385.1 Candidatus Sulfobium sp.
GGGATGCGATCGCCAGTACAAAGATTACGGAAAGAACGATTGCTATTGTCTTCTTCATTCCATTCACCTCCTTTCTCTGTCAGGATGACTGCTATTCTAAAACATCGAAAGGATTTATGCCAGTTAAAATATTTTCATGATGAACATCCCCCCACGAATGCGGAATCACTACTCGCTGGAATCCTTCCTGCTCTGTAAATTTTCCGGCTGGAGTTTTTCCCACCTGTACCAGAAAGTCTTGTAACTCATTCCCAAAAGCCTGGCGGCTTTGGCAACGACGCCGTTGGCTTTTTTCATGGCCTGTCTGAGCAGTTTTCCCTCGAACTCCTCGAGATCTATCCCCTCATCTGGGATCTCGAAGTCTCCCTGACCTGCCGTATGAAAAGAACCCAGTTCTCCCTTGATATCCTTTAGATTTATACTTTCCGTATCACTCATAATGACCGCCCTCTCTATGACGGATTCAAGCTGCCTGATATTCCCCGGCCATGCATATTCCTTGAGTGACCTCATTGCAGGCGCATCTATCCCCTTCACTCTCTTGCCGAATTCTTTGTTGTATTTATTTATGAAAAACTCTGCCAGATCCGCGATATCCTCTTTCCTCTCCCGGAGGGGGGGAAGCTCTATAGTAACAACCTTGAGCCTGTAATAGAGGTCCTCCCTGAAGGCCCCTTTGGCGAGTTCTTTTTCGAGATCCCTGTTTGTAGCCGCTATAATCCTCACGTCGATCTTTACGGTCTCTTTCCCCCCGAGCCGGCGTATCTCCCTGTCCTGGAGAACTCTCAAAAGCTTCGACTGCATCATGGGCGGAAGGTCACCGATCTCATCGAGAAAGAGCGTCCCTCCGTTTGCAGACTCGAAGAGACCGATCCGTCTCGATGCCGCGCCCGTAAATGCGCCCGGCTCATAGCCGAAGAGTTCGCTCTCAAAAAGGTTCTCGGGAATGGCCGCGCAGTTCAGGGCAGTAAAGACCCTGGCCTTCCGGGAGCTGTTGTAATGGATAGCGCGTGCGACGAGTTCCTTCCCCGTCCCGCTCTCCCCCCTGATCAGCACAGTGGCCGAACTCCCGGAAACTTTCTGCGTAACCTCCATCGCCTCCCGCATCCGGGGAGATTTCCCCACAATACCTTCCATCCTGAACCTGTCAAATAGTTCCCTGTGGAGGTGAAGGTTCTCCCTGAGAAGCCCCGCGCGTTCGGCCGCCCTGTTCACTGTGAAAAGAAGAGCGTCCTTCTCCAGCGGCTTCGTTATATAATCAAAAGCCCCTTTTCTCATGGCCTCTACCGCCGACGAAATAGTCCCATGCGCGGTCATGATAATCATTGTAGGTTCGAACGGTTCACGGGGGACTGATTCGATCAGCTCGATACCGTCCATCCCCTCCATCTTGAGATCCGTGAGGATCACGTCAGGATGATATCGGCCGATTACACGCAGGGCTTCTTCTCCTGATGATGCCGTAAGGGTTTCGTAGCCCTCCCCGTCGAGGATGGTCTTCAGTATGTCCCTCTGGAGAGGCTCATCATCAACTACAAGAATAACCGGCATCCTAACCCTCCTTTCCTGCGGGAAGGATCATTGTAACAACACTTCCTCCGCCCTCAACGTTCCGGAAGGATACTTTTCCCCTGTGCTCCTCTATGACCCGTTTCGTAAGCGCAAGGCCGAGCCCGAGACCCTTGCTCTTCGTCGTGAAAAAAGGATCGAATACCCTGTCCGCCATCCCCTCAGGCACACCCAAGCCTGTATCTTCGACCTCGACACAGCATTTACCATTCACTTCCTTCGCGCGGACGGTGATCTTTCCACCCCCGGACATCGCCTGAAAAGAGTTGAGGATGACATTATAAAGGCACGTCTTTATGAACTCCGGGTCTACTAAGAGTTCGGGAAGCAGTTCATATTCCCTGACAATCTCGACATGCTCCTTCCGGGCCTTTGCCGAGACCAGCAGGAGAACGTCTTCGATCAGCGAGACGACATCGGTGCCCCTGAGGTTTAGCTCGAGCGGTCTGCTGTACTCCAGAAAACTCTCCGCAAACCTGCTAACTCTCTGGATCTCCTTCCTGATATTGACAATCAGGGAATCGAAGGATTCTCTATCCTCGCCCTCGCAAGGCTTGTATTTCTCTTTTATGTGATCGATCGAAAGGCTGATAAAATTGAGCGGGTTTCGGATCTCATGTGCGATGCTCCTTGAAAACTGTCCTATTCCCGCAAGATGCTCGGCCTTTCTCAGCCTTTCCTCGAGGTCCCTCTCCTCCCTCAGTTTCTTCACCAAAAAATTAAAACTCCCGGTAAGCTCTCCGATCTCGTCCTTCCTTTGCGTCCTGAGTTCCTGGTCAAGATCTCCCCCGGCCACTTTTCTCGCGGCTTCTACTACGTCTTCGATAGGTTTCGTGTACCTCCGCGCCAGGAAGACCGTCACTATTATGCCGACCCCGAAGACAATGCCTGCCGCCCCGATTCTCCTGACGACCCGCGCCCGCATCAGGGATGAAAAGTCCTCTGCGTCTACAGTAAGGTGGATATATCCGTAATGTTTTTCTCCGGCAACGACCGGGATGATGACATCATACGCCAAACCCTCACCGGTCACCGGTTCACCCAGATCTGCCTTGAAGATAAGCTCTTTCTTGCTCTTGCTTATCCACTTTCCGACATTCTTGGGATTCGTACTGGAGATGATCTTATCGGAATTGCTTATGATCGAGATCTCCTTGATCCCCCTGGTGTTCAGACTTGCAAGATAATTCTGAAGACGCTTGACATCCGTCGTGCCGCTGCGCGTCACTTCTTCCACTCCCACCTGTATCCCCCTGGAGAGCTCCGCGATTTGCGTTTCGAACTCGGTGTAAATCGCCTTTTCAGTCTGATAATAAAGGAATATCAGTATGGACATAAGACTGAGACTGAGAAAGAGCATGATCGCCACGAGTTTCTTGTATAGAGAAAGTCTAAGGAAATAGTCCTTAATCACGTTCTTTGTCCATAAATTCCATATCCTGTCACTGAGTAACTGCCGCAGCCCTTGAGGAGGCCGATATGACGGGAAGGCTTTATTACGACACCTTTCATTCTCATGAGCAGACGACCGAACATGTTACCGGTTACTCTGCTTGCGCAGTATCGACAATGGTAACAAATTCCGGTTTC
>JBECKU010000156.1:0-2602 GCA_040235385.1 Candidatus Sulfobium sp.
CAATCAGAACAAAACGTGAATCGCCCACCGCAGGCGGGTCTGCCGGGGCGGATGAATCCTGACTCACCCTCCGTGGATGGTCAACGGTCTTCAGACGTAAGTCGTGATAACTTGTCAGCTTGCCGGCTTGCCAGCTTGTCAGCAGTCTGGTTGCCAGCAATACCACGAGCAGAGTATTCAGTGCGTGAAGTATGTTGTTCGTCAGGTGATGCCCTGCGGCGTTCAGACCCCAGAGGGCGTAATCAAGGGCATGGGATAACCATGTCAGAGGATGCCAGTTGCTGGCATAAGATTCGAGGAATGCCCAGCGGAACAGATGCGCATTCACAGACCGGATATTCGGGTTCTCAAAAATGTAATAACCGTCATCCCAGTCAACAAAGCTGTTTTGAAGAGCTCCAAGATATACGAAAAATGTTATAAGCGAAACTGCGGAGGCAACGCCGTATTTACTCTTGAGAACTTTTCTCATCCGTCTGAAGTTTTTTCCCGGTGTCGCTGAAGAGAGGAAACCGATTTAAACCACTTTTAGTCATGAGATATTTCATGATGCTGTATAATACGCCGAAGCCATATTTTAAACTTCTCCCGAAATTGATTGAGGATGCTTCCTTGAAGTATCTTGTCGGGCAACTTAACTCCCCAATCTTGAAACCGAAGTACACGGCTTGGACGAGCACCTCACTGTCAAAGACGAAGTCATCCGAGTTTTCTCCTAGTGGAAGGGTTTCCAGTACTTCGCGAGTGAAGGCGCGAAACCCCGTATGGTATTCTGAGAGCTTTACACCGAGCGCAAGGTTTTCGACCAAGGTGAGGAATCTATTTGCAATGTATTTATAAAGTGGCATTCCCCCTTTGAGAGCCCTGCCTCCAAGTATGCGCGAACCGAGTACGACGTCGTAGTGTCCCGAGGCTATCATTGAGGCCATGGCGGTAACAAGACGCGGAGAATACTGGTAGTCCGGATGAACCATCACAACAATATCAGCGCCGTGAGCGAGTGCCTCTCTATAGCAGGTCTTCTGGTTTCCGCCATATCCGGTGTTTTCTTTGTGAATGACCGTGGTGATACCCAGTTCTGAGGCAATCCGAGGAGTTTCATCACTGGATGCATCATCGACAAGAATTACCTCATCAACATATTCATGAGGGATCTCCCTATAAGTCTGTTTGAGTGTGCTCTTGGCATTATATGCGGGCATTATAACAATAAGTTTCTTGCCGAGGATCATATTAGCTTTCCCTTGCCGGTCGCTCACAGAAGTCTTTCATGCGTATATCCTTTTGAAAGACACGACCTTCAGATAAAGATTCCGGTCGAGAGATGCGTGCACCGTCGATTATTACAATATAAGTCTGAATTAAGAGACTCTCCAAACGGCCGACAGCCCATCGATAAGAAGGCAAGCCGCCGGTAAGCTTCACTCATCCGACTGATTTAAATCCGCAGGTTTCTCCACAGCAGATATCGGATCAGACTGAAGGATTGTATTTCCCACTGCCACAAAGGTATCCGACCCGAAGGCTATCCCCCGAAGATAATAGAGAGGCCCTATTTTTTTATGAGCCCAATTCTTGCCGTCCCGGGATATGAGAATCAGAAGATCGGTTTGACCGGGAGACATGGGAGTGCCCACTGCAATAAAAAAACCTCCGCCTGAAGCCAATCCTCTGAAATTAATAGCTGAAGATGCCTCTATCTGCTTCCAGGTCGTACCGTCTGAAGATGTGAGGATAGCACTTTCCAGCCCCACGGCGGTAAAAGTTCCGTCTTTAAAGATAATATCGGTGAGAGATTTATTTGCAGCCGTTGTCGCTTTAACCCATATTTTGCCGTCTCTTGAAGATAGCAACATTCCTCCGTCTCCCACAGCGACAAAAGTCTTGTTTCCATAAGCAACCGCCCTGAGGTTGGAAGTTATATCGGTTTTCACTTCTTCCCAATTGTGGCCGTCCGCGGAAAACATCACCATTCCAAAGTTTCCAACGGCAACGAAGCCTATACTGCCAAATCCCACTCCATTTAGTGGAACGAGGGTCTCCGTTTTTTCTTTCTTCCACTCCATCCCATCTTTAGAGGAAAGAATCGTCCCTTTGTCTCCTACTGCAATGAAAATGTCATCACCAGAAGTGATACCAAAAAGGTTGTTTTCGGTTTCCGCATTGCCGGGCTTCCATAACTCTCCGTCTCTCGAAACGAGGATTGTCCCTTTATCACCTACTGAGATAAAGTTGTCCTTGCTATATATAATCCTTCTCATGGCCATTTGAGTTCCCGAAACCCTTTTTGTCCAATGGCTCCCGTCGTCCGAAGCCAGGATCACACTCGGACCTCCCGCGACTATAAAGAAGTTATTGCAGTAAGTTATTGCGTTCAACTGGTCTTCAGCAGCCACTCTTGTGATTACCCACTTCAGACCGTCTTCCGAGGTCAAAAGAGTGCCGAAATCCCCCACTGCGGCGAACAGATTGTCCCCGTAAATCACACTGCGAAGCCAGCTCTTCGTACCGGAAGCACTGGATGTCCATTTAACGCCGTCCTGTGAGGTCATTACGGCGCCGGTTCCGCCGACGACGACAAAGGTCTTGTTGCCGTAGGCCG
>JBECKU010000082.1:0-3203 GCA_040235385.1 Candidatus Sulfobium sp.
CCTCTGTACGGCATGAATCTCAGGGAGAGAAGCGCGTCACCCGCCTTTTTCCCTTTAATAAGGTCGATCACCCTCTTCGCCTTTCGGGGTGTAATTCTCGCATATTTCAGAATCGCCTTTGACTCCATTTTCTAACCCTTTACACTCGTAGTCTTCGAGGAGCCGGCATGGCCCTTGAAGGTCCTGGTCGATGCAAATTCACCGAGCTTGTGCCCAACCATATTTTCGGTGACGTACACAGGAATAAACTTCTTCCCGTTATGGACAGCAAACGTATATCCAATAAATTCAGGCAGGATCATGGATCGCCTCGACCACGTTTTTATCAGTTTCTTTTCTCCTGAAGAGATCATTTCCTGGACTTTCTTCATCAGCTTTTGATCCACGAACGGGCCTTTTTTCAGCGACCTTGGCAATTTACTTCCTCCTCTTCACAATATATATGTCGGTTCTCTTGTTGTTTCTGGTCTTCTTTCCTTCGGGCTTCCCCCATGGGCTGCAGGGCGGTCTGCCGCCGGAACTCCTGCCCTCACCTCCGCCGAGGGGGTGATCGATCGGGTTCATCGCAACGCCTCTTACATGGGGCCTTTTCCCCACCCATCTTTTTCTGCCGGCCTTGCCCAGAGAGATGTTCTCATGGTCGGTATTACTCACCTGCCCTATGGTCGCCATACATAAAGACGGAATGCGCCGCACTTCACCGGAGGCCATCTTCACCTGCACATAGGCTTCTTCCTTTGCGATCACCTGGGCGGAAGAACCCGCGCTTCTTACCATTTTGGCGCCCTGACCCGGCCGCAGCTCAATATTATGGACAAAAGTCCCGAGCGGTATATCTACGAGCGGGAGGGCGTTGCCCCTCCTGATTTCGGCTCCCCTGCCTGAAACCACTTCTTCGCCGACGCTCATACCCGCAGGCAATATGATATACCTTTTCTCCCCGTCTTTGTACTTCAGCAGCGCGATGCGGGCAGACCTGTTCGGATCGTATTCAATCGTTGCGATCACAGCCGGCACCCCGACCTTGTCCCTCTTGAAGTCGATAAGCCTGTACTTCCTCTTGTTGCCTCCCCCCCTTTGCCAGGCAGTAACACAACCGCTATTGTTCCTCCCGCCGGTCTTTTTAATCGGCCTGACCAAGGATTTGACCGGGGCCTTCGCCGTTATTTCACTGTTGTCGACCACCGTACGGAATCTTCTGCCGGGGGAAGTCGGGTTAAACTTTTTAATTCCCATTATGCACCTTCGACAAAATCAAGTTTTTCTCCCTTCCCGAGCGTGATCAAGGCCTTCTTCCTGTCGGGCCTCATACCGGAAAATCTTCCGTATCTCTTCAATTTGCCGTGGACCTTGATCGTCGCCACTTTTTCCACCTTGACCTTAAATATCTCTTCAAAGGACTTCTTTATTTCAAGCTTGTTGGCGTCTCTTGCCACTTCGACAAGAACCTTGTTTTCAGATTCTTTCAGGTTGGTACCTTTTTCGGTGAAGAGCGGCCGCTTGATGATGGTATACTGGTTTTTCATGACGGGCGGTCCTCCATGAGCATCTGCAATGCCCCTTTTGTCATCAAAAGTCTGCTGTGTGCCGCTATTTCATAAGAATTGAGATCAGTGGTCCTCCGTACCGTCACCGAGGGAATGTTTCTTGCAGACAGCACGACCGCTTCATCCTTCTCGGGGATGACGATCAGTGTGCTCTTGCCCTCGAGTTCGAGTTTCCGGAGAACCGTTATCATGTCCTTTGTCCTGGCTTTCTCGATGCCAAAACCGTCGATGACCGTAATTTCCCCGTCCGAAAACTTTTGAGAAAGCACCGATTTCAGCGCAAGTCTCCTGGCCTTCTTCGGCAATGCATAGGAATAGTCCCTCGGCTGGGGTCCGAAAACCGTGCCTCCACCCCGCCACAGCGGAGAGCGGTTACTCCCGGAACGAGATCTGCCCGTATGCTTCTGCTTCCAGGGCTTCTTCCCCCCTCCTCTGACAAGCCCTTTCGTTTTCGTCGCATGCGTTCCCTGTCTCTGGTTAGCGAGGTAGTTCACGATCGCATTATGAACGACTCCGGTCTTTGTGCTCACGCCGAAAATGTCTTCTGCAAGCTCGATCTTTTCGACCGGTGTATTATTTTTATCTCTTATATCTATTTCAGGCATTTTAGTCATCCTTTTTTATCTCGAGAAAGGTCCCTTTCGATCCCGGGACTGCCCCTCGGATGAGGAGGAGATTCTGTTCCGTTTTCACGTCTACGACCGTAAGGTTCTTAACCGTAACCCTCTCCGAACCCATATGTCCCGGCAAACCTTTGTTCTTCCAGACACGGGAAGGATAAGAACTGGCGCCTATGGAGCCGGGAGCACGATAAAACATCGACCCGTGAGAAGCCGGACCGCCCGCATAGTTATGGCGTTTCATGACACCCTGAAACCCTTTACCCCTGGAAGCTCCTGCCACCGAAACAATATCTCCTTTTTTGAATTGTTCAACGGTCACCATGTCGCCGATTTTCATATCTCCCATCGGGAATTCCTTCAGCTTCCTGTAAGGGTTCAATCCTGCTTTCTTGAATACGCCTTTTAAAGGCTTGTTCATCCGCTTCTCTTTCCTTACCTCTGAAAATCCTATCTTGACTGCTTCATATCCGTCGCGCTCTTCTGTTTTGACCTGAATCACACAACAAGGCCCAGCCTCCACGACCGTTACCGGCTGCAACTTGCCGGTCTCGTCGAAGACCTGGGTCATACCCAGTTTTTTCCCCAGAATCCCTATCATAATTTAATCTCCACATCGACCCCCGCTGCGAGTTCGAGCTTCATCAGGGCATCCACGGTCTGAGGTGTCGCATCATGGATATCGATCAGCCTCTTATGGGTCCTGATCTCAAACTGCTCCCTCGACTTCTTGTCCACATGGGGAGACCTGAGGACCGTGATCTTGCTTATATGCGTGGGCAATGGAATAGGCCCGGCAATCCGCGCTCCAGTCCTCTGCGCGGTGTCGACAATCTCCTTCAAAGACTGGTCGAGAACCCTGTGGTCGTATGCTTTGAGTTTTATTCTTATCTTTTGGTTCACGATTACTCCAATACCTCGGTGACTACGCCGGCGCCCACGGTACGGCCGCCCTCACGTATCGCAAACCTCAGTTCCTTCTCCATCGCGATCGGCGATATCAGCTCTGCCGTCAGGCTGACATTGTCCCCCGGCA
>JBECKU010000380.1:0-1129 GCA_040235385.1 Candidatus Sulfobium sp.
AATGCCCAAAGGGGCTACAAAATTGGCGTCTGATCCACCGCCGGTTCCATCCTCCTCCAACGTCAGCCCAAGACCCTCACCGATCTTGCACGCCATCGTGAAAGTGCGCAGCATGAGCTCATCTCGCGGCATAGGGGGGCGGTTCCATTCTCCCTTGAGTTCCAGGCGCGCCCCTTCCAGATGAGGCTGCAGCGCTTGCAAGGCAGCATCAACTTCATGCTGGGCAGCCAAATCCTTGACGCGCACGTCGAACCGCAATACGCATGTATCGGGCACGACGTTGGTGCGGGTTCCCCCCTGAATAACGCCAATATTGATGGTGGTGCCTTCATGATCATCCGCAAACTGTGTCAGGGTAGGGATCTGATGAGCCAGTTCCACGATGGCGTTGACGCCGGTGGGCGGGTCGTTGCCGGCGTGAGCAGCCTGCCCTAATGCTCGCAGTCGGAATGAGCCGATCCCTTTGCGCCAGGTTTTCAGGGCGCCATTGGGCATGGCCGGCTCGAGACAAAGCACCAATTCGTGCTGCTTGGCTTGTTCTTCAATCAAAGCCTGGGAGCTGTGGCTGCCGGTCTCCTCATCGGAGGTGCACAGCAGGCTGATCCTTTCCACTGGCAACCGGTCATGCTCGATCAAAGTCTCGATGGCCGTCAACGCCATCGCCAGCCCGGCTTTCATATCCAGGGCGCCCGGTCCTTTGATCCAGTTTTTCTCCACCCGCCAGGGCATCTCGTCCAGCGTTCCCAGCGGGTGTACCGTATCGAGGTGAACCAGCATCAATAGGCCGCCTTCTTCCGGCCCCCATTGGCCTCGCCAATGATCGCCAGCCTTTTCCTGCCGGTAGCGGGAGACACGGGCTCCCAGCCGCTGCATGTGCTCGGCCACGTATTCCCCCAAGACGTCGATGGAAGCTTTGGATAGCGTCGGCGACTCGCGCGTTACCAGAGAACGAAGCAGGTCTTCCAATGCTCGTTGGCGGTCCAGGAAGGTTTTGATAGGTAGAGGGGGTAGGCTTTGAGTCATGATGCTCCTGTGGGTTCAGTCGGTGATGGGGCAGATGTCGCCGGCGACGTAAGTCTTATTGGCGTAGCCGTAATAGAGCGGATCGAGGATGGATTGTGAATGAGTT
>JBECKU010000373.1:0-1751 GCA_040235385.1 Candidatus Sulfobium sp.
CGGTGAGGCTTTCGAAAACGAATCGAACATCACCTTCAAGGGTCCCATGGATTCCATAGAGTGTATCCATTACCTGATTCATCTTACGGGGATCATCAACTCTGACAATCTGGCAAGGCCATTCCAAATTTTTGTTATCATAAAATTTTAGAAAGACTTCTGAACCTGCCCCTTTTCCGTGAGTAAAGCAGTCTAAAATGATCAGCTTTTTGTTTTTGGCCAATGGCCCAAGTTTCTCAATGAGATTGCGAGGAGAACGGTCAAAACTTGCGTAAATAAGCGGCTTGTTTTGAGCCTGGGATGCTAAAATGAAGTTCAGACAATATACAGCGGCGAGACTACCGGCGTCGTCATGCCAGACAACATTATCCCCAATGTACAGTTCATCCAAGAGCTTGTCAAGCTGTTCAACTCCCGAAGTCACTCTAATTTTTTTTAAACTCATCAGCTTCTCACTTTCGTTATTCGTAATTCAGTGTTCACGATAAATGAAAATTTCATGGGTGTCAATTAAATGAATCGGGTATCAGCAAACTAAAAAATATAAGTTTAACTTATTTGTTGATTTATATTTTAATTAATGCTAATAGACTTGATAATCATTTGCTCCTACTTAAACCCTAAGGAGGTTTCTATGGAAAGCATTAAACCAAATTCTTTCTTACCTGATGAATCTATTCCTCGACCATCCTTTAACAAAATGAATCAAAAAGAAGGATTTAACGTACTGAAAAATATAGTTATCGATAATTCCGATTCCCCTAAAAAGTTAATAGATGGTCGCCCTTGGGTAATTGATGGCCTTGCCTTTCCTAAAGGTACTGAATTTCGAGGTAAGTACAAAGGGTATTTCTATTATGGCAAAGTATCCGGAGGAGCTTTAATGATTAACGGAAGGAAATTTTTTTCGCCCTGTGCAGCAGCAATGGCAATAACACGCAGTTCCATAGACGGCTGGTTATTCTGGGATTGTAAGGCACCGGAAGCAGCCTCATGGAGTGATATCCATACGCTCAAACAAATAAAAAATAACGAAAAGCCTTAAATCCGGCAAATAAATTCCAAGATTCTTTCTCATATCTACCGAATATCCGCATGATAGTCTTGTAACGACTTTACTTTTTCCTGCTCTTTTCTCCTATCTGCAATTCCCCTTGCAGCCGCCACTGCAGCGGATGTTGTGGTAATATACGGAATATTGAATTTAATTGCCGCCTTGCGAATATAGGAGTCGTCATCTTTACTCTCCTTTCCGCTTGGGGTGTTGATGATCAGTTGAATTTTTTTGTTATTAATCTCGTCCACAATGTCCGGACGACCGTAACCCAATTTCTTGATTGGTTCTGAATCAATGCCGTATCCTGTCAAAAATTCATGAGTACCGTTGGTTGCCAGAATATTGAAATTCAGTTCCTGAAACAGTCTGGCAGGCTCCAATGCGCTCGGTTTATCTTTATCGGCCACGGTGATTAAAACTGTTCCCTCAACGGGTAATGACATACCGGCCCCCTCCTGGGCTTTGTAAAAAGCCATGCCAAAAGAATCCGAAAGCCCTAATACTTCGCCGGTGGACCGCATCTCGGGTCCCAAAAGCGGATCGACTTCGGGCAACATATTAAACGGAAAAACAGCTTCTTTGACACCAAAATGGGGAATCGGTCGTTGCTCAATCCCAAGATTTGATATTTTTTTTCCGAGCATGATTTTGGTCGCAATCCGGGCCATTGAGATGCTGCACACCTTTGAAACAA
>JBECKU010000198.1:0-8010 GCA_040235385.1 Candidatus Sulfobium sp.
CTACCTGTGGACTATAAGGAATATTCAAGAATATCCCATATGATCAAGCAAGTTCTTAGTGATATCAGCCCGGTAATGGAAGATGTCGGGATCGACGAAGCATTCCTCGACATCACCGGGATTGAGAAGTCGGCCCAGGATATCGCAGAAGAGATCAAGCGACGGATATGGGAGCAGACCGGTTTGACCTGTTCCGTCGGGATAGCGCCGAACAAGCTGCTCGCAAAAATTGCGTCGGACATGCAGAAGCCGGACGGATTGACTGTTCTGACCATGCAGGACATAGAAGAACGCATATGGCCTCTGCCGGTAAGAAAGCTTTGGGGGGTAGGGCCGAAGACCGAAGCATATCTTAATGAAAGAGGCATTATGACGATAGGAAATCTTGCTTCCCTGTCTCTCGAACGCTTGACGGAGACTTTCGGCAATTCTTACGGGAGCTATCTTTACAGGTCCTCTCGCGGAATGGATGAAAGCCCGCTCGTTACCCACTGGGAACCCAAATCGGTGAGCAGGGAGACGACCTTCCAAAGCGACATCGATAAATGGCAGGATATTGCGAAGAACCTGGCCGGGCTGACGAAAGAAGTCGCTTCCGACCTGAAAATTGCCGGACAGAAGGGCAGGACGGTCACGGTGAAGGTCCGGTTCAGTGATTTCAAGACTGTTACCCGGGCGAAGACACTGGACTTCTGCACCGATTCACTCGAGGAGATGAGAAAAGCCGCTTTCTTCTGCCTGTCCAGGATCGAGTTAAAAAAGAAGGTGCGTCTTATCGGTGTGCGGATGAGCAATCTGGAGCCGGCTGAGTGTGATGCTTCGGGGGAAAAGAAACCGGGTGTGGATCTCGAGAAAAGTCAGGCAAGCAGGTGAGATGAAGGCCCTTGTTCAGAGAGTTTCCCGGGCTCGTGTGATTGTAGGGTCAGAAGTAGTCTCTTCGATCGCTAAGGGTCTTCTTGTATTTCTCGGCGTTGAAAAGAATGATGACCCGGAAGCGGCCGAATATATCGCGAGGAAAATTCGCGGCCTTAGGATATTCGAAGATCCCGGGGGCAAAATGAACCTCTCGATAGGGGACGTATCGGGCGAAATATTGGTCGTTTCCCAGTTTACCCTTGCGGCGGACTGCCGGAAAGGCAACCGTCCGTCGTTCGAGACCGCAGAGGGACCGGCAAGAGCTAATGAACTTTACGAACAGGTAGTGGGAAAACTGAGGGACGCACGGCTTCCGGTACATACCGGCAGATTTGCCGCGAACATGCAGGTTGAACTCGTCAATGACGGACCCGTCACCATCCTGCTTGATTCACGAAGATAGAATTCTTTTCTTGCCCGGTGTCGCGAAAACCGTTGTCTTGTGATTACCACGAAGTCTCATCGGCGTGTCTTTCTTCGGGGTGACAAAGCCCCATGCCGTCCCCATGTATATGGTATAATTAATGTGGTTGAGATGCGAATTTGATCCGTTGCCCGCCGTATCTGTTTATCGTTTCCCTGGACGGAGAATGTTCGGAGACTTGTTGATATGGCAATCTTTTTGTGATTAAATTTTAATAGGCATTGTTGCAATAAACATGAGGACATACAAATTCTGATAGAACAACGAGGAGAAAATGGCCGAATCAGAAAAAATTACTGAAGCAGTCGATAAGGAAGTCCAGATTCCCGATACTCTCCCGATCTTGCCGGTACGGGACATCGTTGTTTTCCCTTACATGATCATTCCCCTGTTTGTGGGAAGGGAGATTTCCATAAAGGCGATAGAGCATGCGCTTAACGGAAGCAGGATGATCCTGCTCCTGACACAGAAAGACTTGAGTGTCGAGACGCCCGAGGTGAAAGACCTCTATACTGTCGGCACGGTCGGAATGATCATGAGAATGCTCAAACTGCCCGACGGAAGGGTCAAGATTCTTGTGCAGGGACTTACCAAGGCAAGGGTGAAGTCTTTTTCAGGAGCTGACGGATTTTATTCCGCCTCGATAGAAAAGCTGGAAGAGGTAAAACCTGCTGCGCTCTCCATAGAGGATGAGGCCCAGATGAGGACCGTGAAGGAACAACTCGACAAGGCCGTTTCTTACGGAAAGACCATTTTGCCCGATATCATGGTCGTGATCGAGAACCTCGAAGAACCCGGCAGACTTGCCGACCTCGTCGCCTCCAACCTCGGTTTGAAAGCGGACCAGGCCCAGGAGATCCTCGAGATCGTCGATCCTATATTGAGGCTGAAACGTGTGAGTGAAATCCTGAGTCACGAGATAGAACTCCTGATCGTGCAGCAAAAGATCCAGTCCGAGGCGCGCGGTGAGATAGACAAGACCCAGCGTGAGTATTTCCTCAGGGAGCAGTTGAAGGCGATACAGAAGGAATTGGGTGATATCGACGAAAGGGCCGAGGAGATCAGGGAATTTAGAAAGAAGATAGAAGATGCAAAAATGCCGGAAAAGGTCATGAACGAGGCCGAGAAGCAGCTTAAGCGGATCGAGAAAATGCATCCGGACAGCGCGGAGGCCGCGACTATAAGGACCTATCTTGACTGGCTTGTAGAACTACCCTGGTCCAGGAGCACAAAGGACAACCTGGATATCAAGATCGCCAAGAAGGTGCTCAATGAAGACCACTATGACCTGGAAAAAGTGAAGGACAGGATCCTTGAATATCTAAGCGTCAGGAAGCTTAAGGAAAAAATGAAGGGGCCCATCCTCTGTTTTATCGGTCCCCCCGGGGTCGGAAAGACATCACTCGGCAAATCGATCGCAAGGTCGCTGGGCAGGGAATTCGTGAGAATGTCCCTCGGCGGTGTCAGGGATGAGGCCGAAATAAGGGGCCACAGGCGCACCTATGTCGGGGCCCTCCCGGGCAGGATAATCCAAGGTATCAAGCAGGCCGGCACGAACAACCCCGTGTTCATGCTCGACGAGGTGGACAAGATCGGAATGGACTTCAGGGGCGACCCCTCATCCGCCCTTCTCGAAGTGCTCGACCCTGAGCAGAATTTCTCTTTCGCGGACCATTACCTTGCCGTCCCTTTCGACCTGACGAACGTTATGTTCATCACGACAGGAAATCTTGCCGACCCTATCCCGAGCCCGCTGAAAGACAGAATGGAGATAATCTACCTGTCCGGCTATACCACCGAAGAAAAACTCGGGATTGCAAAGAAATACCTGCTGCCCAAGCAACTGGAAGAGCACGGGCTGACAGGCAAAATCATTTCCATAGACGACGCCGGTCTTACCATGCTCATTTCCCAGTATACGCGGGAGGCCGGCGTGAGAAACCTTGAGCGTGAGATCGCCAATCTGTGCAGGAAGGTAGCCAAGAAGATCGCGGAGGGCGGTGAGAAAAAATTCGTAATTACGACCAGGAATCTTCATACCTTCCTCGGTGTGCCGAAATACCTTCCCGAAGAGGAGATGAAGAAGGACGAAATAGGCGTCTCCACGGGGCTGGCCTGGACCGAAGCCGGCGGGGACATCATTTATATCGAGGCGACGACAATGAAAGGGAAGGGTTCCCTCACCCTGACCGGCCAGCTTGGCGATGTAATGAAAGAATCCGCCCAGGCGGCGCTGAGCTATATAAGGTCCAAAGCCGCAACTCTCGGCATAGAGGAGGACATTTTTTCAAAAACGGACATTCATGTGCATGTGCCCGCGGGGGCCATCCCGAAGGACGGACCCTCGGCCGGAATTACGATCGCGACGGCGCTGGCCTCGGTGCTTACCGGCAGGCCCGTGAATAAAAATATTGCGATGACCGGAGAGGTGACGCTCAGGGGAAGGGTACTTCCGATCGGTGGTCTCAAGGAAAAGACCCTGGCTGCAAAGAGAATGGGGATAAAGAAAGTAGTTATTCCCATGAGGAACAAGAAGGACCTCGAAGATATCCCCAAATATATCAAGAAGGATATGGAGTTCGTTTTTGCCGACCACATGGACCGTGTCCTCAAGACCGCGCTAAAAAGCGACGAAAAAGCGGCGAAGAAGCCGCCCCGCCGGAAGAGTTGATCCCGGGGCCGTTGAATCCGGGCGGAGCGTCGGGAGCGGAAACCTCATCGATTGCCGTCAGGCCGGTCCGCGCAGGGGAATGAAGCTTTCCGGGGCAGGGGAACTCTCCCTGCTTGAAATTATCAGGAAGAAGTTCAGAAAGAATGCCCGGGGGCTTGTTGTCGGGATTGGGGATGACTGTGCCGTAGTCAATCCCGAAGCGCGGGATATGCTTCTCACCACGGACATGATGGTTGAAGGAGTTCACTTCGATCTCTCATGGACGACCCCTTACCAACTGGGATTCAAGCTGGTTTCGGTGAATGTAAGCGATATCTATGCGATGGGAGGAAGCCCCTCATTGCTTTTACTTAATTTCGCCGCCCCTAAAGATACCGATATGGATTTTTTCCTGAGTTTTTTCGAAGGCGTAAGGTACGCTCTGAAAAGGTATAAAGTGGCGCTCGCCGGCGGTGATATTTCCTCCTCTTACAAAGTGGTTGTGTCCGCTTCAGTCACGGGTTATGCGGACAAGACAATACTCCGGAGCGGCGCACGTCCGGGTGACCTCATCTACGTGAGTGGAACACTCGGCGATTCTGCATGCGGCCTCCGGATATTGAAAAAAAAGAAAAGGGAAAGAAAGAAAGACGGGCCGGACGAACGAAATGTTGCCGCAGCCGGTCTCATCAACAAGCATCTGATGCCTCAGGCGGTACGGCCGGACAGATTTGTCGACCATGCTACCGCGATGATAGATATCAGCGACGGACTGGTCATCGACCTTTCCCGGGTATGCAGGGAGAGCAGGGTGGGGGCGACGATTTACTCCGACCGCATCCCCCTTTCGCCCGATCTGGTGAAAGTGTCCTCTTATCTCAAGGCAGATCCTCTGGAATTTGCTTTGGGAGGCGGAGAGGATTATGAACTTCTTTTTACGGCACCCCCCGGGGAAAAAATCAGGGCTTACTGTATAGGAGAAATTACGCGGTCTTCGATTAAGCTCGTCGATTCGGCCGGAATATCGAAGAAGATCAGCGTCAAAGGATATGAGCATTTTGGGGTTTAGAGAGAAGTTCAGACAGGTCCTCTCGGTCAGGGAGTCTCCCCACAGAATAGCAATAGCTTTTGCGACGGGCATATTCATCGGGATGTCCCCTCTGCTCGGTATCCACACGGTGCTGGGAATCGCTGTCGCGTGGCAGTTCAGGCTGAACAGGCTGGTCACCCTGATAGGAGTGTATGTGACCAATCCATGGACCATCGTTCCCATTTATACATTCGGGACATGGACCGGCGCCAAAATACTGGGCATGCATGATTTACTTCCGGATATTGACTGGAATCATATCTCGATGCAGGGCTTGCTCGCAGAATTTCGCCATCTCGTCCTGCCTTTTATCCTTGGCAGCACCCTTCTGGGGGCGATCGCGGCGATTGTCAGTTACATCCTGGTCTACAGGGCGGTGAAGAGCTATCATGGCTAAGGTCCATATCGTGAGCCTGGGCTGTCCCAAGAACCTCGTCGATTCCGAGGACCTTCTCAGAAAACTTCGAGAGAGCGGGATCCATTACACTCCCCGGGCAGACGATTCAGATATCGTTATGGTAAACACCTGCGGCTTTATAGAGGAAGCCTCCAGAGAGTCTGTCGAGGAAATACTGCGAATCGCAGCCCTTAAAGAGAAGGGCCTTAAAAAACTGGTTGTCTTCGGCTGTCTGGCCAAGAGGTTCGGGAGCGAGCTCTCAAAGGAGATTCCCGAGATAGACGCCCTCTGGGGCGTCGGGGACGAGGACAGGATCGTTGAGTACTGCAGGTCAGCGATATCTTCGCGGGCCGATGATGCCGCCCAGGCCGATGTTCCGGAGAATGAGCATATTGATAATCTGCTGAGGTTGAGCGATACTCCCTATGTCTATGTGAAGATCGCCGAGGGCTGCGACAGGAAATGCTCCTACTGTGTCATCCCCGCCATAAGGGGTCCATTCAGAAGCAGGTCTCCGGAAGCAATAATTAAGGAGGCGGAGCACAATATCAAAATGGGTATGAAGGAGTTGATACTCGTTGCCCAGGACATTAACTCCTACGGGAAAGACATCGGCGGTTACGACCTCGGCAGGATCATCAGGGATATTGCCGCCATCGACGGCAATTTCCGGGTCCGTCTTCTCTATCTCTATCCGTCCGCTTTAAGTGATGATCTGCTTGAGACGATCGGTTCCGGGGATAAGGTCTGTAAATATATCGACATGCCGCTTCAGCATTCGGATGAGCGGATACTCAGAATGATGGGAAGGGGCGGCGGCAGACAGTTCTTTGAACGACTCATAAAGAAAATAAGAACCCTGGTTCCAGGGGTAACGCTGCGCACTACGCTTATCACGGGATTCCCCGGTGAGACGGAAGAGATCTTTGAAGGGGTGGTCGATTTTGTCCGGGAAATGAGGTTCGAGAGACTCGGTGTCTTTAAATATTCACGCGAAGCCGGGACTCCCGCTTCGAAGCTTAAAGGGCATGTCCCGAAGCGAATAAAAGAGAAGAGACACAACATCATTATGGAAGAGCAGTCCGCCATCTCTCTCGAAAAGAGCAAGTCCCTCGTGGGCGGTACTTATTCGGCCCTGGTCGATGAATCCTCAGACGGGGTTGCCATTGCCAGGCTCGAGTCCCAGGCGCCAGAAATCGACGGTGTCGTGATTATTGAAGAAAGGAATGTCCCGAAGGGGGAATTCGTTCGGGTAAAGATAACAAAGGCCTATGATTACGACCTGAAAGGCGTGGTTGAGAGATGAAGAAAATACCCTATCTCCACATTATTTTATTCATTCTCACCTTCCTCACCACAGTCCTTGTCGGAGCTCTTCAGGAGGGAGTGAACATCATTGAAGACCCGTTGCTGATCTACAAAGGGCTTCCTTTCTCTCTCACGCTGCTTTTCATCCTGCTGGCTCATGAATTGTCACATTATCTCTCTTCGAAGAAACACAGGGTCAAGGCCACTCTGCCTTATTTTATCCCGGCGCCTAATCTTATAGGGACATTCGGCGCTTTCATAAAGATGAAATCACCCATCACATCCCGCAATGCCCTGATGGATATCGGGGCCTCGGGTCCGATCGCGGGGTTTGTGATCTCCGTAATCGCAACGGTTATAGGTCTTTCATTTTCCCGGATATCGCCGGCGGGGGGAAGCGAAGGCATGATTACTCTGGGCGATTCTCTGCTCTTTTCCTTCCTCTCAAAAGTGGTGATCGGTTCGGTCCCGGAGGCCCATGATGTTTTTCTTCATCCCGTCGCCTTCGCAGGATGGATAGGGTTCTTTGTTACTTCCCTGAACCTTATCCCCGTAGGCCAGCTCGACGGCGGGCATATTGCCTACGCGCTGATGGGAGAGAAACATGCTTTTTTCTCCAAAGTCCTCATAGGGATAATGGCAGTGCTCGGTTACTTCTTCTGGGAAGGCTGGCTCGTGTGGGCCGTTCTTCTGATAATCCTTGGTTTCAGGCATCCCCCGATTGTCTACGAGGAGATTCCGCTGGACCCCAAAAGAAAGCTTGTCGGACTCGTCGCGATAATAATATTTATCCTCACCTTTACCCCCGTGCCGATAACGATTAGTTAGCCACTTGAAGATATATCTTGTGCAAGAAGATAAGAAAATTAACCACTGAGACGGAGGCACGGAGAAAGTCTATTTTAAGTCGACTTAAGAAATCAAAAGTCAGAATTCCGCATTCTTCATTTTGCCTTCTGTATTTTCAATCTTTTCAGTGCCTCTGTGACTCCGTGGTGAAATTCTTTTTGGTTCCTGCCGTGAGCGTTAGGGTAAAGAAAATGGATAAAAAAAAGGGGGCAATCGAAATTGCCCCTTGTATCAGAGAGATCCTAGAATCTCCAGGTAAGCCCGAACTCCAGACTGTCTTCGGACAGCGTTGATTCGAGTGTGGCGGGCCGACCGTCAGGGGAGATGCCGTGCTCCGTAATTGTTTCTTCGAAGGCATGCATATAACCGGCATGAAG
>JBECKU010000272.1:0-3014 GCA_040235385.1 Candidatus Sulfobium sp.
TTCCGTCTCAGGGATAAATCTTTCCGGCCCAAGGTAATTGCTGAGCGTATTGACGGAAATCTTATAGGGGCCCTTGCCACCTTCGGCAATTTTCCTCGCCAGTTTCCTGCAGATCTTACCCAGTTCGCGTTCAAGGTTCCGCACTCCTGCTTCATGGGTATAACGGGTTATGATAAGCTCCATTGTTTTGTCATCAAGCTTTATCTGGGATGTCTTGATTCCGCTTTCATTTATCTGCCGCGGCAGGAGATACTTTCGGGCAATGACCATTTTCTCTTCCAGAGTGTAGCCGGAAAGGTGGATGACCTCCATCCTGTCAAGCAGTGGGGACGGAATCGTGTCGGACATGTTTGCAGTTGTTATAAACATCACTTTCGACAAATCAAAAGGGAGATTGAGATAATGGTCCTAGAATGTTGAATTCTGCTCCGGGTCAAGGACTTCAAGAAGCGCCGATGACGGATCGCCGCGGTAATCAGCTCCGATTTTATCGATTTCATCCATCATGAAGACCGGATTATTACTGTCGACATTTTTCAGTCCCTGTAAAATTCTGCCCGGCATCGAACCGATATACGTTCGCCTGTGGCCACGTATTTCAGCTTCATCGCGCATACCGCCAAGAGATAATCGTTGAAATTTTCTCCCCATCGCTTTGGCTATAGCCTGGCCGAGTGATGTCTTGCCAACACCCGGAGGGCCGACAAAACAGAGAATAGGACCCTTGGTAGCCTTGTTGAGTTTCCTGACCGAGAGGTACTCGAGTATCCTTTCCTTGACCTTGTCCAGGCCGTAATGATCTTCATCAAGGACCTTGGCGGCCAGAACCAGATCCAGGTGATCTTTTTTGGATTTTTTCCACGGAAGGTCCAGGATCCAGTCGATGTAGGTCCTGATGATGTTTGCCTCGGATGCGTCGGGATGCATCATTTCAAGGCGTTTGAGTTGTTTGCGAGCCTCTTTTTTCGCATACTTGGGCATTTTTTTCTTTCGTATCTTTTCCTGCAGTTCCTCTATTTCCTGGGAATAGGAATCTTCGTCACCGAGTTCCTTTTTGAGGGCGTGCAGTTGTTCACGGAGGAAATATTCCCGTTGCGATTTGGTCATTTCCTGTTTGGCGTCGGACTGGATTTTGGCCTGAACCGTTGAAACTTCTAATTCTTTGTGCAGCAGGTTGGCCACCAGTTGGAGACGGGCGACAGGATCGACTGTTTCAAGGATCTGCTGTGATTCGGTGACCTTGAGGCGAAGATTGGAACCGACTAGATCGGCCAGACGGCCGGGTTCCTCGATGTTATTAATTATCATCATCAGGTCTGAGGAAAGTATTCCACGAAGGGACATGATTTTTTCGGTCTGCTCTCGCACAGTACGCATAAGGGCTTCGACCTCAACTGTCACCTCAGCTTCTTCCTGATCTTCTATCAGATCGATTTCGACGCGAAAACTCGGATCCTGCTGGAGAAATTCCTTGATTCTGGCCTTTGACAATGCCTGGACCAGCACTTTGAGCCTGCCATCCGGAAGTTTAAGGGTGCGCATGATCATGCTGACCATTCCTACCTCGTACAGATCGTCTGGCCGGGGCGAATCCTTTGTCGCATCTTTCTGCGTGACGAGCATCAAAAGTTTGTCGCCGTTCATTGCTTCATTGACGGCCTCAATAGAGGCAGGTCGACCAACGAAGAGCGGGATAATCATATAATTAAAGACTACAACATCACGAACAGCCATCAGCGGCAAGGCTTCCGGGATCTCGAGATCCTGCAGATTGTCGCCGAAATCATCCATGTTGGTCGTCAAAGAATCATTAAATTCCACATTTTCCTCCTTAGAAACAGCCGTTGAGCGGGCTGGTTTATATATAGTTTTTCAGAAAGTAAACACCGTATCAATTTAAGTCAACCTGAAGTCTCTACTTGACCCTGGAAAGAGTTTTTTTCTTGAATAATGAACAGGTCTTCAATATAGAGTGCTAGTACATGTTTTATATATTAATCATGATTTGAGTTTTGAATATGTTTGATGCACCGTCTTTTTTTGATCTTGCCGAGTTTCCCTACGCCCATATTTTTACCGGACAGGAATATGTCTGGAACGCTCTCAGTGATCTGAAAAAATTTATTGATGCCAGCATTACCTGGATATTGCCCGGTGGCGTAATCGAAAACGGTGTGCCGCTTCCTGTACCAGTTGTTCTGCATGAAGGAGCTTTGGTTCCCGCTGGTGATTGTGCCATCGTTTATGGTAATACCCTGAAAGGGGGCCTGGAAGTGTACCGCAATGATGAATTGTTACCCGGTGCTTCCGTGATTATGGCAGGTGCAACGCTTCTTGGATCGAGGATGCAGATTGGGAAAGGTGTTCTTATCGAGTCCGGCGCTTTGCTCAAAGAACCGGTCATTGTCAGCGATCAAACGGAGATCAGGCAAGGAGCATACCTGCGGGGCTATTGTTTGATTGGGAAAAGGTGTGTCGTCGGACATACAACCGAGGTCAAGCACTCGATTTTTTTAAATGATGCCAAAGCAGGGCATTTTGCCTATCTCGGGGACTCTATACTTGGTGGCGACGCAAATCTCGGAGCCGGAACCAAAATGGCCAACCTCCGTTTTATAAGGGGGGATGTTAAAGTAAGAACGGCTGAGGGATTATTGAATACCGGTTTGCGAAAGCTCGGTGCAATCCTCGGAGATAAAGTGCAGACAGGCTGTAATTCCGTCACCAATCCGGGAACCGTCATAGGCAGGGAAAGTTTTCTTATGCCCAATACAACGGCACCTTCCGGGTATCATCCGCCTGGAAGTGTAATAAGGTAACTTCCTTATCAAGCCGTTCCTGTTCCCGAATTCCTCTGACATACAGATTGTAGATGAGGCCGAAGATAATGCCGACCGTGAAAAAAATCCGCAGGATTCTATCCCAGGGCGGCCAGGAACCTCCTGAGGTTCGGCGGATAAAGAGGATGATAAAGTACGTGAAAGCTATTTCAAAGGGCAGGGTGCTAAGCAGGG
>JBECKU010000388.1:0-1149 GCA_040235385.1 Candidatus Sulfobium sp.
CCACGGCGCCGAGCACGAGGTGCACGGGCACCGGCGGGTCACACAGCCTCGAACCGTCTCCCTGCGTCAACACGAAGCCACGGTTCCACGGGAGCGTGCCGCGGGCGATGAGCCGGTGGGCCACGAGTCCTTTCGGCGTGACGATTGCCACTGCGGTCCCGACGGCGGCCACGGCGGAGTCCGAGACGATCCGAATCACGGCACCCGAGGGGATCGCCGGCTCCATGCTCCTGCCGCTGAGGGACGATTCGATGGCCTGCCCTGTCCGGCGCAGCAACTCGACACGGGCACCGAGGAACGGCGGCGGGCGGAAGGCATCGTTCACAGCCGGGACCTTGCTGGCCTCACGCCGCTCGGACGTGAGAGGGAGGCATGAGGTAGGGACCGATCGACTGGCGGACGAACGGGTTGCGGAACGCCCACACCAGCCCGTCGAGATAGAAGTGGGTCAGCGACAGCGCGTTCCACGCGATGATGTACAGCATCGGCGCACCGAGCCACGCGGTGGCCCGTTGGCCCAGGAAGATCGCGAATCCGACACCCGCGATCGTCGCAGCGATCGAGATCGGATTCGCGCTCATGTGCGCGAGCACGCGCTGTGCCGCCGAGCCGCCGGACACGGCGTACTTCCGATGGTTCAGCAGCCACACGATCGCCAGATACTGCACGAAGTGCCCGAGCAGCATCCCCATGGTCGCCAGGCCGGAGTCCTCGACCCAGAGATACGGGTGGAAGAGCAGCAGGCTGGTGGTGAGAAACGCTCCCTCGGGAACGCTCACTGCCCGGCGGCGGCGCAGCATCCGGAAGGCCAGCACACCGACGGCCGAAACGGCGATAGGGAGGGTCACGGCCGGCAGCAGCCACGGCAGCATCGGATGCACGGCCGTGAGCGTCCGGTACAGGGGCGCGAATCGATCCACGTGCCAGAAGGCCATGGTCGCGTTGACGGACAGAATCGCGAGGCGCGCGACCGAGCGCTCGGCCGGCGGGCCGCCGTTCAGCCGGCGGTAGATCGACAGGATCCCGTGACTCTGCTGGCTCACGTGGTAGATGTTCCACACGAACATCGTGACGAGCACCGGCGTGTGGGCCCCCGATCCTCGCAGCAGCAGTACGGTGGCCGCGATCAGGACCGGGCCGCCGTAGAAC
>JBECKU010000242.1:0-15212 GCA_040235385.1 Candidatus Sulfobium sp.
CCCTTGATGCGGTAGCGATCATCGGCCTGGCGAAAGCCACCTATCGAAAGATGCTCCAGAACCTCGCCTGGGCAACGGGATATAACGCGTTTGCGATCCCCCTCGCTGCAGGGGTCCTGTATAAGTACGGCATACTCCTTAGCCCTGCGCTGGGGGCCGTGCTGATGTCCCTTAGCACCGTCATCGTCGCCGTAAACGCCAAATTTCTCAAAGTATCCTGAAAAATTCCCTCTTTAAAAACATTCTCTCGAAAAGAGCGCCAGGAGCGCAAAGTGAACTTGTTACCGTATTTATTGTCCGTTCGGCATCTTTACAATATTCGGATTTCTTTTCGACCTTTGCGCCTTGGCGCGAACAAGCGCCGTTTTAAGTTTTTTCATCCTTAACGTAAAAGAGTGACAAGAATGCTTGAACTTTCAAAATTTCTTCACAATAATGGGTTACAGTTAGAGAAACAAAATAAAAACATATGAAAGCGAGGTGAAGAAATGAGGCGCTTAAGTATTGTATTCGCCGGCATGGCAGTTGGGTTTTTATTGATTGCCGGAACAGTCGGGGCGGCCGGGAAAGACGCAAACGGCAGATTCGACCAGTCCCTGAGATACGGGGAGACGAGAGAAACTCTCGACCCCAATCTTTTTTCCGATCCCATTGTGAGACAGGCCCACCAGGTCGCGAAAGAAATCCCCTGGGTACTGGACAGCATCTACTGTTTCTGTTTTTGCGAAGAGTCTCCTGCCTTTAAGCACAAGAGTCTGCTCAGTTGCTATGTTGACAGACACGCCGTAACTTGAGATATTTGTCTAAGGGAGGCCTTGACGGCTTCCGAGTTGTACAAGCAGGGATACACTGTAAAACAGATTAAGGAAACGGTCGAAAAGGAATTCGGCCATCGTTAGGAAAAATAAAGATAATCAGTATAGTTGCACTGAAGAGGAGACCGATATGCAGGGAAGCTTTTATAACACGACTGAGACCGGAGTTTGTTATTATTTCCCAAACTGCACAAGGAGCATAATCCGAATATGTGCCTGCGGTCACCAGTCCATGAGGATAAAAGGTGTCGTAATAAAGCCTTCCCGTCATATCGGTCTCCTAATGCGGCTTCAGTTATGCAACGATAAGATAATGAAAGGAGAGACCGTGTGAAACGGATTGCATTATTGCTGATATTCCTTTTGACAATAGCCGTTACGGCGATTGCATCGGAATACGAAATGGAGAAGGTTGCGGGAGATTATAAAGTCGAGGTGCGCATGGAAAACACGACTGCAGTTGTAGGTGCCAATGAAGTCGCAGTAGAAATCAAAGGTATGCAGGGCCACCATGTGAAGGACGCGGACGTCGAGCTCTATTACTTCATGCCCTCCATGCCTGCCATGAATTACACTGCGAAGGCAGGTCTTGAAGGGAATGAATACAGGGCTGTAGTTAAGCCTACGATGCCCGGAAAATGGTCGGCGGATGTCAAATTCAAGAGGCCTGACGAAGAGCTTCAAAAGGCGAGCTTTGAATTCGTAGCGAAATAGGCACAGAAAAATCTCACGGGCGTAAGGCCGGATATCATCCGGCCTTACGCCTGATGAGAATTTGTGTACAATTCATGATTTGTCATCCTCGGACTGGACCCGGGGATCCAGGACTCTTGAAAAAAAGGATTCTCGCCTTCGTGGGAATCGACATGAGCCATGGGCTCACAAAAAAGCGTCTATTCAAATTAAATGAGCGCATAACGGGAGGAACTTTGTATCGGACGGTGCAGATATTATTCGTATGCCTGATCGGGCTCTTTATTTCTTTTGTCTTCATTCTACCGGCATGCGCTCAGGAAAGTGCGAACAACGACAGCATGGAGGGTCTTGTAGAGGAGGCCCTTCTCAACAATCCTGAACTAAAGGCGCTTCAGGAAAAGATAGCTATGTATGAGGAGAGACCTCCGCAGGCCGAATCTCTCGACAATCCGAAACTGGGATTTGCTCTCGCAAACATCCCGGTCGACACCTTCAAATTCGACCAGGAACCGATGACACAGAAACAGATTTCCGTCATGCAGAGAATTCCTTTTCCGGGCAAACTCGGTCTGAAGGGAGATATCGCAAGGAAGGACCTCGAGGTCGTAAGGGAAGAGTACGAAGAAAAGAAGAACAGCATCGTCATGCAGGTGGAAACGACTTACCGGAACCTTCTCTTTACGGAAAAATCGCTCGATATCACCAGGGAAAACAGGGACCTCCTGAGGGATTTCGTGAAGATCACCGAGACGAAATATGCCGTCGGCGAAGGGATCCAGCAGGACGTGCTGAAGGCCCAGGTCGAGCTTTCGAAGATGATCGATCTTCTCATTACACTGGAACAGAAAAGGGAGAGCATTGCGGCACGACTCAATATGCTTCTGGACAGGCCCGTCTCGGCGCCTATCAGAGCTGCAGGTGAGATCGAAACCCCGGAGCAGGACTATTCAGACCTGGCCTTCGAAGAACTTCAGCGGACCGCCTTCGATACCCGCCCCTCTCTCATCGGCCTGAACCGGATGGTGGAGCAGTCCCGTCTGGCCCTTGCTCTTGCGAAGAAGATGTATTACCCTGATTTTGATATCGGGGTCAGTTACGGCCAGCGCGATGATGGTCCCGATATGGAGAGGGCTGATTTCATATCCGGCTCAGTATCGATAACGATCCCGCTCTGGTATAGGACGAAAGAATCCAGAAAAGTCGAGGAAGAGAGGGCGAATATCCGTAAAGCCACGGAAATGCTGAATACGATGAAAAACGAGGTCTCGTTCCGTATCAGGGACATCATGACCGACCTCGACAAATACGGTCGGAAGATCGAGCTTTTCCGCACCGGCCTCATTCCTCAGAGCGCAGCTTCCCTTGAGTCTGCTATTGCAGGGTACAGGGTGAACAAGGTCGATTTCATCTCTCTCGTGAACAACCAGATTACCCTGTATAACCAGAAGATCGAATATTTCAGGGCGATTAGCGATTATAAGAATAAACTCTCCGAGCTGAACGCGGTTATCGGAAAGAGACTGTTTTGAAAACGGTCTATATATGTTAGTCCCTTGGAATATACACCCTGTACAAAATGAAAAGAAAAATTAGCCACAGAGACACGGAGACTCAGAGGGTGAAATACTTTTCGGATAATAACTCACATATGAGGAGACAAGAATGGCCACCACCAGACGCACGATAAAGATCGGCGGCATATTACTGGTATTTCTTTTGACCGTGACGGTCTTTTCTTCGGGATGCAAGGGAAAAGAGAAGGGAAATGAACGCAAAGAGGCCGCGGTCTCCGAAGAGGCAAAGACGAAGGCGGAAGCTCCGGCTGAGGAGGGGAAGAAGGAGCGGAAGATTAAGTACTGGGTAGCGCCGATGGACCCCACCTATATACGCGACAAGCCAGGCAAATCGCCTATGGGGATGGACCTTATCCCCGTTTATGAGGGTGAAGAAGAGTTGCCGGAAGGAGTCATAAAGATCGACCCCGTTATCGTCCAGAATATCGGGGTCAGGACGACTGAAGTGACCAGGGGACCGCTGGAAATGACGATTCGCACTGTCGGGCACGTCACCTTCGATGAAGAGAAGGTGGAGCACATACATACCAAGGTCTCGGGATGGGTGGAGGACCTTTATGTCGACACTACAGGGGAGGAAGTCAGGAAGAATGAGAAACTGCTTTCGATTTATTCTCCTGAGCTGGTCTCGACCCAGGAAGAGTATCTTCAGGCGATGAGGTATGCCAGGGTCACGGGGAGTTCGAAATTCGAGGACATCGCCGGAGGAGGCACAGCTCTACTCGATGCCACAAGAAGGAGGCTCCTTTTCATGGACATCGATCCTAAACAGATCGAGGAACTCGAGAAAAGAGGGGAGATTCAGAAAACGATGGTCCTGAAATCACCCGTCGACGGGATAGTGATCGATAAAAATGTGCTCGGGGGGATGAAGGTCAGCCCCGGAATGGAATTGTATACTATTGCCGACCTGAGAACGGTCTGGATTATGGGCTCGGTCTATGAATATGAGCTGCCTTTTATCCGTGTCGGACAGGAGGCCGAGATCACACTGCCTTATGAACCGGGCGTGATTTATAAAGGAAAGATCACATTTGTCTATCCTTATCTCTCCCCGGAGACGCGCACGGTGCAGATCAGGGTAGAATTCAAAAATCCGGGATTGAAGCTGAAGCCCGACATGTACGTCGATATCATGGTCAAGTCCAGGATCGCCGATGAAGCAACCCTCGTGCCTTCGGAATCGGTCATCAGGACGGGGACCCGCAATGTGGTGATCAAGTTCCTCGGGGAAGGAAAATTCCTCCCCCAGGAAGTGGTGCTCGGACCGGAAGGCAGCGGCATGGTCCAGGTCGAAGCAGGCCTGAAAGAAGGCGATACGATAGTCACTTCAGGACAGTTCCTCATCGATTCCGAGAGCAATCTCAGGGAAACGATCAATAAAATGCTCGAAGCGAAGAAGGCCGCCACGAAGCCTGTGAAAGCGAAGGAAGAGGGTAAACCTGCGGGAGTCAAGCCGGAAGAGATCCCTGCATTCGAAATAAATCTGAATTCCGACCAGGATAAGCTGGTCCGGGATATCATGGGCGCTTATTTCAAAATACACGATGCGCTTGTATCCGGCTCTCCCGAAAAAGTGGAAGAGCAGGCGCGCGAAATTTACGGCCTGAACAGGCAACTCAGGGCGCTGGACCCCGAAGGCAAGGCGGCGGAGATTACGTCCGCTGTCGATAAATCGATGGATGGTTTTTTATCGGGCGACATCGAAAAGGCGAAGGACTCTTTCAAGATACTGAGCAAGGCGCTGGTCTCCTACGTCAAGGGTTCAGGCAGAGAGCAGGCGCTGATCTCCGGGATAAAGATTTTCTATTGTCCCATGGCGGAGCAGGTGTGGTTGCAAAAGACGGCTGTTGTTCAGAACCCTTATCTGGGAAAAGAAATGCTTCTCTGCGGAAATGAGATCACTTACTGATGCTTGAAAAGATCATCGAGTATTCGATAAAGAACAGGTTTCTCATCATAATCGCCACGGTATTTCTTCTCCTGGGAGGGGCTTATTATCTGGCGCGGACACCTTTGGACGCCATCCCCGACCTTTCGGATGTCCAGGTCATCGTCTTCACTGAATATCCCGGTCAGGCGCCTCAGGTCGTAGAAGACCAGGTGACATACCCGCTCACTACGGCGATGCTCGCTGTGCCTGGCGCGAAGGTAGTGAGGGGGTATTCGTTTTTCGGACTGTCATTCGTCTATATCATATTCGAAGACGGGACCGACCTTTACTGGGCCAGGAGCCGTGTCCTGGAATACCTTAATTACGTGTCAGGCCGCATCCCCCGGGGAGTAACGCCCTCCCTCGGGCCTGATGCGACCGGGGTGGGATGGATTTTCGAGTATGCCCTCGTAGACAGGACGGGGAAGCGCGACCTTGCGCAGTTGAGGTCTATCCAGGACTGGTATCTCCGGTATGAACTTACCTCTGTAGAGGGCGTTTCAGAGGTGGCGTCCGTGGGCGGCTTCGTCAAACAATATCAGATCGAGGTCGATCCCAACAAACTGTTTGCCTACAAAATCCCTCTTTCCAAGGTTAAGATGGCCATCCAGCGCTCCAACAGGGATGTCGGCGGACGCCTCATTGAAATGTCCGAGACCGAATATATGGTAAGGGGACTGGGCTACATAAAATCGATCGGGGACATAGAGAATATCCCCCTCGGTGTGGACAATTCCGGCACCCCCGTCCTTATGAGAGACGTTGCCTATGTGCATCTCGGACCCGAGCTTCGGAGGGGCGTGGCCGAACTCGACGGAATAGGAGAAGTCGCCGGGGGGGTCGTCATCATGCGCTTCGGCGAGAACGCCTATGCCACCATCGAGAGGGTCAAGGAGAAGCTGGCGAGTCTGAAGGCGGGACTTCCCGAAGGTGTCGAGATTATGACTGTCTACGACCGCTCCTCGCTCATCGAGCGTGCTGTGGAAACCCTCAAAGAAAAACTCGTTGAAGAGTCGATCGTGGTCGCATTGGTATGCATCGTCTTTCTCCTCCATTTCCGGTCCGCTTTTGTGGCGATATTCACGCTTCCGCTGGGGATCCTCATGGCTTTTGTCGTGATGAATGTCCAGGGCATCAACGCAAATATAATGTCCCTTGGCGGTATTGCCATCGCCATCGGTGCGATGATCGACGCGGCGATCGTAATGATCGAAAACGCCCACAAGCACCTGGAGAAGGAAGAATCCGGAAAGCGCCACTGGGAGACTATCGCCGTGGCCGCAAAGCAGGTCGGACCCGCACTTTTTTTCTCTCTCCTGATAATTACATTTTCGTTCCTGCCGATCTTCACGCTGCAGGCCCAGGAGGGGAGGCTCTTCCGGCCCCTTGCGTTTACGAAGACATACGCCATGGCCGCAGCCGCGCTTCTCTCGGTAACGGTCGTTCCGATCATGATGGGCTATTTCATAAGAAGGACACTCCTGCCCGAGCATTGGGGAAGAAAAAGACAGAGGCTCATCTCAGCGGCTATCGGCTTAATTACCTTTATGGTCCTCTGGCTTGTACCCAAGCTGTTCCCCTTCACGATTCTGGAGGCTTTCAGTCTTCCGCTTGCAATTGTCGTGAGTGTCGTTGTTCTTCTTCTCTTCTGGCCCCAGTCGGTGAGTCCGGAGGAGAGAAACCCCGTCAACAGGTTCCTCATCAGGATCTATAACCCGGTGATACTTTGGGTGCTTCGCCATAAGGCGATCACCATCATTGTCGCCGTTGTCGTCATGCTCACGCTTCTGCCGTTCCGCTCCCGTGTTGTCGAGAAGCTTCCTGAAGGACCGCTGAGATACGTGGCCGAAAAAGTGGATTTTCTCTTCCCCCTTGAAAAAATAGGCGGCGAGTTCATGCCGCCGCTCTATGAGGGCGATCTGCTCTATATGCCGACTACCCTGCCGGGGATTTCGATCACCAAGGCGCGGGAGCTTCTTCAGCAGACTGACAAGATTATCAAATCCTTCCCCGAGGTATACCGCGTATTCGGAAAGGTCGGAAGAGCAGATACCGCCACCGATCCGGCCCCCCTGTCCATGATCGAAACGACCATTATGCTGAAACCGGAGAGTGAATGGCGGAAGGTCCCGGTGAAAAGATTCTTTTCAGACTGGCCTGCTGTTATGCGCATGCCGCTCGCCATGGTCTGGCCGACCGAAAGGACTATTACTCCCAAGGAATTGACCAACGAGATGAACAGCGCAATCCAGTTCCCCGGTCTTACCAATGCGTGGACTATGCCTATCAAAACGCGGATCGATATGCTCGCCACAGGCATCAAGACGCCGGTCGGGATCAAGGTTATGGGCGACAATCTTTCGACACTCTCCTCCATCGGAGAAAAAATAGAAGCTGTCGCACGCCAGATCCCCGGCACGTTGTCCGTCTATTCAGAGCGTGTGGTAGGGGGCTATTATTTCGATTACGAGATAAACAGACAGTCCGCGGCCCGGTACGGACTCACCGTAGGGGACATAGAAGATATAATCCAGTCGGCGGTGGGCGGCATGAATGTGACCGAAACGGTCGAAGGACTTGAAAGATACCCTGTAAACGTCCGCTACGGAAGGGAACTCAGGGATTCCATCGCAAAACTCGAACGCGTACTGGTGGCCACCCCTATGGGAGCCCAGATCCCTATGGAGCAGGTTGCGAAGATTCGCATCAAACAGGGCCCCCCGGTCGTAAAGAGCGAAAATGCACGCAGAACGGCCTGGATATACATCGACCTGGCGGACGTTGATGTCGCCACGTATGTCAATAATGCCAAGGAAATCATAGGGCGGGAGGTAGATCTGCCCCCGGGGTACAACCTGGTCTGGTCAGGACAATATGAATATATGGAACGGGCGAATAAAAGACTCTCGGTCGTGGTGCCGGTGACGCTCCTGATTATTTTCCTGCTCCTTTATCTCAATTTCAGAAATGTGACTGAATCGCTCATTGTCATGCTCTCCCTGCCTTTCGCCATCGTAGGAGGCGTCTGGTTTATATATCTGCTGGGATACAACATGAGTATTGCGGTAGGTGTGGGCTTCATCGCCCTGGCCGGCGTCGCGGCGGAAACGGGCGTCGTAATGCTCATCTATCTGGATGAGGCATATTCCCATAAGCAGATAGAGAAAGGCGACGGCATGGCCCTTTCCGACCTGGATGACGCGATTGTATACGGCGCCGTCGAAAGGGTAAGACCGAAGATGATGACCGTTGTGGCAATCATGGCCGGGCTCCTCCCCCTTTTCTGGGGCCAGGGGGCCGGGGCCGACACCATGCGCCGCATCGCTGCGCCGATGATCGGCGGCATGGTGACATCTACTATACTCACGCTTATCGTGATCCCCGCCATATATTCGGTATGGAAAGGGTGGGGGATAAAGAAGCTGAAAGGGGGTTCCCGGAATGAATAAGATGCTTATAGCGATAGTGCGGCAGGCGGTTGTGGAGGATGTCCTTGCCGAATTAAAAAGGGAGGGCATCCGTTTTTCTTTTTATGCGGTGAAAGGATATGGGAAGGAGATACGCCTGTACCACGAGGACATCCACGACCGCGTCAAGATAGAGATCATCACGGATGTGGGCAAGGTGGACAGGATAAAGGAGATTATTCTCAAAAATATCACTCCCGGCACAGAGGGGGAGGGGATATTTGCAGTGATAAACGTCGAGGAGTATCTTGACTTTTCGGAAATTCCCGGGTGAATATCCCCTCGAACTTTTTTTCACGAGTATACAGCCTGATAATTCTGCCCTTCCTCCGGCATCCTTGTAAGTCCTTAAAAAGAAGTGCCTGGTTTTCCATTCCCGTGAATTTGTTTTACCATCGACAATCATGGTATTTCCTGTAAAGTTTTATCTATTGCGGGCATAGTCGCCGGCTCAAACAATTGCTATAATGTTGCTTATGAGGTTTTTTTTATTGTTAATACTTTTTTCTCGACGAAATCGTCCGGCCGGGATTGTCCTTAGGCATCGTAAATTGGTTTGGGGGTTGAGCGCAGTAAAAGCGGGGGTCTCATCCCTGTTTATCATCACGTTCGTTACATCCTGCGCGGTCGGCCCCTCGTTTCAGCGTCCCGAAGCTCCGGAGACCAACGAATACACATCAACCCCGTTACCGGATAAGACGGTATCCGCACCCGTTTTGGGCGGAGAAGCTCAATGCTTCGCCGTTGGGCAGGAAATCCCGGCCCAATGGTGGGAGCTGTTTCATTCTGAGCCGCTCGATCGTGTGATCCGTGAGGCGATGGCCGCCAGTCCGACCCTGTCAGCCGCGCAGGCTGCGCTGCGTCAGGCGCAGGAGAATGCCAATGCAGAAGAAGCTGCCCTTTTCCCTAAAGTCGATGCGAACGCCGAGGCCGAGAGACAGAAATTTTCAGGCGCTTCATTCGGCGGGACATTCGGCAGCACCATGTTCAATTTCTATAAAGCCTCTTTGGATGCCTCATACTTTCTCGATATTTTCGGGGGCGTGCGAAGAAGCATAGAGGCGCAAAGGGCCCGGGTAGAATATCAGCGATACCAGATGGAAGGGGCATACCTTGCGCTTACTTCCAACATAGTCACTACGGTCGTGAAGGAGGCGTCACTCCGCGGACAGATCCGTGCGACCGAGGAGATCGTGGCATCCCAGGAGGAACAGCTTGAGGTGGTCCGGCGCCAGTTCGAGATCGGAGGAGTATCGGGTGCGGACGTTCTCGCACAAAAGACCCGGCTCGCACAGACCCGGGCGACCCTGCCTCCGCTCGAAAAGGAACTCGCTCAGACTAGGCATCAACTGGCAGTGCTTGCCGGGAAATTACCCGGCGAAGCAGGCGGTCTGCCCGAGTTCGAGCTGGAGGGGCTGCAATTGCCGCGTCAACTGCCCGTGAGCCTGCCCTCGTCGCTGGTGCGCCGGCGACCGGATGTTGCAGGCTCGGAGGCGTTGCTGCATGCGGCGAATGCGGCGGTCGGGGTGGCGGCTGCGAACCTCTATCCCCAGATTACCCTTACAGGCTACTATGGGTCTGAAACTTCAAAACTTCGTGACCTCTTCGACAGCAGCACGGTTATATGGAGCATAGCAGCAGAGTTGCTTCAGCCCATCTTTCACGGGGGTGAGCTAACGGCAAGGCGCCGCGCTGCAATCGCCGCTTACGAACAGGCTGCGGCTCAGTATCGGGAGATCGTCCTTCTGGCGTTTCAGAACGTAGCGGACGTGCTGCGCGCCCTCGAGCTGGACGCGTTTGCGCTCGAGGCGCAGGCCGCGGCGGAAACGGCCGCACGCGATACCCTGGACCTTACAAAGAAGCAGTTTCAACTCGGGGCGGTCAGCTATCTCACTTTACTGAACGCCCAGGACCAGTATCAGCAGACCCGGATCAGTCTGGTCCAGACACAGGCCGCGAGGTTCGCCGATACGGCCGCACTCTTCCAGGCCCTGGGAGGAGGCTGGTGGAACAGAGGCAGGGAAGAGGAGGGGGCCGAAGCGGCAGGTACAAACATCGTGGACAGGGAGGTGCAAGTGAGATGATTCGCCCGCATAGAATAAACAAGTCGTCTGTTTGGTATACAGTCCTTCCCCTGGACGAGGAAGTCACGCATGATTAAGCGCATGGTGATCATGCTGATCGTAGTCGGTCTGATATTCGGCGGCATTTTTGCCTATCATGCCTATAAGTCCTCGATGATGAAGAAATCCATGTCCGCCGGCCAGGCCCCGCCGGTGACTGTATCGGCCATGAGAGCTGAATACCAGGTCTGGCAGCCCCAGCTCAAAGCGGTAGGCAGCCTGCGGGCGCGGCGCGGCGTGGATGTCTCCAGCGAGATCTCCGGCCTGGTGAAAATAGTGTATTTCAGATCGGGAGACGAGGTGGAGGAAGGGGCTCTGTTGGTCCAGCTTAACGCCGATTCAGACGTAGCCCGGCTCCATTCTCTCGAAGCCGCCGCCGAACTGGCCCGGACAGTTTATGAGCGTGACAAAAAACAGTTCGCAGTACAGGCGGTCAGCCAGGCCACACTCGATGCTGATGCCGCCGATCTCAAGTCCAAGCGTGCCCAGGTTGCGGAGCAGGCGGCGATTATCGACAAAAAGGCTATTCGCGCACCCTTTGCAGGAAAACTCGGCATCAGTACGGTCAATCCCGGTCAGTATGTAAACCCGGGGGACAATATAGTCACCCTGCAGTCGCTCGATTTTATCTACGCGGATTTTTATCTGCCTCAGCAGGAATTGGCCCGTATCGTTCTGCAACAAAAGGTCGTCGCCTCAACCGATACTTACCCTGAGCGCACCTTTTCAGGAAGGATCACTGCAGTGAATCCAAAGGTGGACCCCGAGACGCGAAATATTCAGGTCGAGGCCACGATCCCGAACACAGGGCACAAACTGCTGCCCGGGATGTATGCGTCTATTGTTGTTCATGCCGGCTCGGTGCATAACTACCTCACCCTGCCCAAGACGGCTATTACTTTCAACCCTTACGGGGATACCGTCTTTATAGTGGAGGAAGGCGGCAAGGAACAGGAGGGCGGACCGTCACTGACGGCGCGTCAGACATTCGTCACTGTGGGACCGAGCCGCGGCGATCAGATCGCTGTCCTGAAGGGCATCAAGGACGGTGACATGGTGGTCACCAGCGGCCAGCTTAAGCTAAGAAACGGAAGCAGGGTAGTCATCGACAACGCGGTGCGGCCCTCCAACGAACCGTCACCAAATCCGGTGGACGAGTAGCGCGGGGAGCATTATGCACTTTACCGATCTCTTCATCCGCCGGCCGGTCCTTGCAACCGTAGTCAGCCTGTTGATCCTCGTCCTGGGATTGCGTTCCATAGGGTCGCTCCCGATCCGCGAGTACCCGGAGACCCAGAACGCAGTGGTGACCGTCTCGACCGTGTATACCGGGGCCAACCCGTCGCTGGTCGCGGGGTTTATCACGACGCCGCTTGAGAATTCAATCGCCCAGGCAAACGGGATCGACTATCTCACCTCTACGAGTACGCTGGGTTTGAGCATGATCCAGGCGAACCTGCGTCTGAATTACGATCCTGATAAGGCCCTCACGGACATTAACACGAAGGTTAATGCGGTAATCAATCAGCTTCCAAGGGAATCACAGCAACCTGTCATCACTGTGGCAATCGGTGAAGAGATCGACTCTATGTATATCGGTTTTTACAGCGATGTACTGCCGACAAACAAGATTACCGATTATCTGATTAGGGTGGTGCAGCCTAAATTGCAGACTGTGGACGGTGTGCAGACCGCGGAGATCCTCGGGAAGAAGCAGTTTGCCATGCGCGCCTGGCTCGATCCCGGGAAAATGGCTGCCTTCGGCATAACCGGTACGGACGTGAGCGATGCCCTTGCCGCAAACGATTTTATCTCGGCGGTGGGCCGGACCAAGGGGCGAATGGTGACCGTGGATCTGACCGCCGCAACAGGGCTGCATTCCGTCGATGAATTTCGCGATCTCTCGATCAAGTCGAAAGACGGTGCGATCGTCCGCCTGGGAGACGTCGCAAACGTTACGCTTGGGGCGGAAGACTACGATACGGCAGTGGCCTTCGATGGCAAGAGTGCTGTCTATATAGGCATCAAGGTGGCACCGAAAGCGAACCTCCTGACAGTTATCAAGGACGTCCACAAGGTGTTCCCCTCGATCCGGGAGCAACTGCCGGAGGGTTTGAACGGTCGCATTGTTTACGACGCCACCAAATACGTAAACAGTTCGATAGACGAGGTGGTAAGAACTCTGGGTGAGGCGCTTCTTATTGTCACGGCCGTGATCTTTTTTTCCCTCGGCTCGGTCAGGTCCGTGATTATACCGATAATCGCTATGCCCCTGTCCCTGATTGGGGCCTTCTTCATTATGCTGATCCTGGGTTATTCGATCAACCTCCTCACGCTTCTCGCCCTGGTGCTCGCCATCGGCCTCGTCGTCGATGATGCCATCATTGTAGTAGAAAACGTGCATCGCCATATGGAGGACGGCCTGGGACCTTTCAAAGCCGCTATTCAGGGCGCGCGGGAGCTTGCCGGACCGATTATCGCAATCTCGGTCGTGCTGGTCGCCGTATATGTCCCCATCGGCTTTATGGGCGGTCTGACCGGTGCGCTTTTTACGGAGTTTGCCTATACACTAGCCGGAGCGGTGGCCGTGTCGGCGGTCATCGCTCTCACTCTCTCCCCTATGATGTGCTCACGTTTCCTGAAACCTCGTAACCCCGGAGATCAGCGCCGCTTCCAGGATTTCATCGACCGGCAATTCGGGCGGCTTCGTCGCAGATACGAAGGAGTGCTCCACGGCGCGCTCAATTACCGTGCCGTAACGGGGGTGTTCGCCCTGATCATTCTGGTGAGTATCTACTTCCTGTACGCAACTTCGAAGAGCGAACTGGCGCCGCAGGAGGACCAGGGTATCATCATCTCTCTGCTTACTGCCGCACCCGATGCTACGCTGGAGCAGACACAGCTTTATTCCTCGGAAGTATACAAGATCATCTCGTCATTCCCGGAGACTGACCATGTCTTTCAGCTCGACGGCATCAGCGGTCTTAATTCAGGCGTTGCCGGGATGGTCATGAAGCCCTGGGACGAGAGGGGCCGCACTGCTATGGAACTGCAGCCGACTGTCCAGCGCCGTCTGGGCGAAGTTTCCGGAGTGCGCGCGGTCGCTTTCTTACGACCGCCTTTGCCCGGTGCGGGACGAGGCCTGCCGGTGCAATTCGTTATAGGCACAACAGAGTCCTACGAACTGCTGAACGAGCGCGCCCAGTTGTTGATGGACCGGGCGCGTTCAAGCGGGGCCTTCGCATATCTGGATACCAATCTCAAGATCGACAAGCCGCAGACCGTCATCGAGTTCGACCGGGATAAGGTAGCGCAGATGGGTCTGACAATGCGCGACGTAGGGAGCGCTCTGGGATCGATGCTGGGAGGCGGCTATGTAAACTACTTCAGCCTTGCCGGGCGCTCTTACAAGGTAATCCCCCAGGTGATGCAAAGCGCCCGGCTCAACGCCGAACAGTTGAATAATTACTATATCAAGACCGCCGCGGGCACTCCGGTCCCCGTTTCGACTATCGCCGGCCTCAGGACGATCGTAGTTCCGGAGTCGCTCAATCACTTTCAGCAGCTCAATTCAGCGACTGTCTCCGGAGTGACCGTGCCCGGAGTCGCTCTCGGAGAGGCGCTCGGGAACCTGAAAAGCATTGCCGATGAGGTGTTGCCGCAGGGTTACAGCATCGATTATTCGGGCCAGTCACGGCAATATGTTAAGGAATCGGCCGCACTGCTGACCACCTTTTTCTTTGCCATGGTCATTATTTTCCTGGCTCTGGCCGCTCTGTTCGAGAGTTTCCGCGACCCCTTCACCGTGCTCGTGAGTGTGCCCATGTCGATCTGCGGGGCGATGATCTTCATCAGTCTGGGCGTAGGAAACGCCAGTCTGAATATATATACCGAAGTCGGGCTGGTGACGCTTATCGGCCTTATCAGCAAGCACGGAATTCTGATCGTACAGTTTGCCAATGACCTTCAGCGTGAGGGCAAGAGCAAGCGCGAGGCGGTGGAGATGGCCGCAGCGATCCGTCTTCGGCCTATACTGATGACCACCGCAGCGATGGTCCTGGGCGTGGTACCGCTGGTTACGGCTACAGGGGCGGGCGCTTCGGGCAGGTTCAATATGGGGTTGGTGATAATGACCGGCATCTCGATCGGCACGCTGTTCACGCTCTTCGTAGTGCCGGCAATGTACATGTTCATTGCTGCGGAGCATGCCGCGAGGCGGGAAGGCGACGAGACGGAGACAGAAGCCGCGCAGCCGGGGTAAGCGGGAAAAGGGCGGGAGGAGGACTTGCGGGACCTTACGGAATGCCGGCCGCTTTATCTTTCAGCCCGAGTTCCATGTTGGTCTTCTTTTATCGATAGATATTAACGCGACCTATATCACATTGCAAACCTGTGTTATTAAGCGAATGTTCGCCATTCATTTCTCGCATACGTAAACCGACAGAACTCCTTTGACGTTTTTCTCCAGTATTCTCAGCCCGCAGCGGGCTATCATTCCTTCAAGCACCCAATCAAGAGTCGAAAATTCGGCCTTGATATGTTGTATTGACTGTCGGGCGGCCTCCTCTCCGGCTTTAGCCCCTATTTCATCGATGACCGACTGA
>JBECKU010000008.1:0-6308 GCA_040235385.1 Candidatus Sulfobium sp.
GTCTTATCCGCTATCAAAAAAATTAACAATGATCTCAGCGGACTCAAAAAGGACGAAGCTTACGTCGTGAGGAAGGGGATCATCGACAAAAGCGAATATCCCAATATTTATAGCTCGGCACATAAACTGACAGCGGGCGAAGTGAGCGGGATCATAAAGGAAGACGACGGTCTGCATATTGTAAAAGTGGAAGAGAACGAGCCTGCCCGTCAGATGACGCGCGATGAGGCGACCCTGGAAATCCACCGCGAACTTATGAGTCGAGAGGCCGAAAAGCGACAGAAAGCCTGGGAGAAGGAACTCAGGGAAAAAGCAAAAATAGAGATATTGCTGGATAAGATAAAGAAAGAAGACATTGTTCCGGTGAGCTGAAAATTTATAACACACGGGCAATAGGCAAAAGAAACAGGCAATAGGCGATAGGTGATAGGCTATGGGCACCCACCAAAAGGGCAGCGGGCGAGAAGCAACAGCCTCATACCTCTCAAGCCGACAAGCAATATTAACAGCCATAGGCAACCCGCCACACGGCCGGCGGCAGGCAATAGGCGACACGTCAGAAAAACGACCGGTTATCTGATGTTGCGAGAAATCCATTGAAGGAGGAATTACTAATGATCAAGGGGTCGAAGGATCTGTTCTTGAAGAAACCTGTTATACGCAAAATAATTCTGTTATTGGCAGTTGCCGGGTTATCGCTTTGTTTATCCGGGTGTCTTCTCGACATCACCTCGATTACGGTTCCGGGCAGCACGAACATCGGCAAAGTCATAACCTTCACGGTCAATGCTTCCGCAACAGCGAATGGGACTTCTTACAGAAACGGCATCATACTCCAGATACCTTCCGGAGCAAGGGTCCTCAGAGTAGCGTACTACACGTCCGTGGGCTCCAATTCAGGCTTCCTGACGGAAGACCCGGGAATATTGGCCGGCTACACACCCGAGCCCGGCTATGAACTATATGGCGCGGTAGCGAATTCCGGTAGCGATCAAACTACTGAAGTAATCTTTACAGTCTGGCTCGCTGTTCCCGACGGAGTCATACCGGGGACTTACACTATAAAGGCCGCCACGGGCGGATATGACGGCACGAACACATGGGTCCCGCAATATCCTGAGAGCGGTGGAACACCGATAATGGATTTTTCCGGGATATCGGGGAAATACGAATCCAACCCGATTGCCATTTCAGAAGGAGATACCACCCCGCCTGATGATGTTACCCCGGTCGTCCAAAATGGATGCCCATTATTTATTTATATAGATGGATACAATGAATCGCTTCAGGGTGATATTGCGAAATATCGCGTATACATGTCCATCACTTCCTTTGCCTCTACCGAAGGCGCCTCGATGCTGGATGAAACAACAAGTCCCAGCGTTTATGGCAATGAGTATAATCATCCTATTTTGTCGACACAACTGGGGCCAGGATTATTCTACGTTGAGGTGCCGCCGGGCTCGCAGTTTCCCATAAGAATTTCTGGCCTTTCACTGATGAACACCACCGTCTACTTCGCGGTAACTGCGGTGGACCTTTCGGATAATGAAAGCGACCCCATTGTCGTATCGACTCCAATAATGTGTGCCGAAGATCCGGTATTCGTAGACGATGTGTTGCTCGGAGAAACATACTATTCAACTGTGCAGGAAGCCTTTGATGATAATACTTTGAGTGAAGGGGCCATTATTACGCTGCAGGCGCTCGAATTCCCCGAGAGTCCGAATTTCAGTCAAAGTAAATCAGTGACCGTTTCGGGCGGATATGACTGCTGCCATTTTGAAAGTTACCAGTACTCAGTCATTAATGGGACATTAACGATCAGCGATGGGGAAGTCACGGTAGAATATCTGATTTTGGAATAAAGGCGGCGATAGGCGAACTAAAAACAGGCTATAGGCAATGGGCTTCGGGCGATGGGCTATGGGCAAAAGCAATACCATAACCATTGTCGTCTCGTGACCCCGCCGAGGCGGGAACACAGAGCATTGAACATTGACCGGTCCTTCTTCACTACCTAACTCCATTGCCTTTGGCCCGTCAGGAGCGTTTGAGGAATCAGTTCCGAGGTGTGAGGCTTTTTTTTACCTATAGCCTCTTGCCCATTGCCATCTTTTATCTGCTGTTAGGCTTGAATTTAAGGCGTTTGCTATGGTATGTTCAAAACATGAACAACGACCGTTCTTCAGACCCGGGGCAGCACAAGGCACTGCAGATTCTCAATGAACTTTCCGACAATGACTCTCTCACCCAGAGAGACCTCAGCAGCCGGCTCGGTATCGCACTCGGCCTTACAAATTCTTATATAAAAAACCTCGTCGCAAAGGGATATGTTACGGTCAAGTCGATTCCACCGAGACGGTACGCCTATTTCCTCACCCCGAAAGGACTTGCTGAAAAGACACGTCTCACATACCATCTTCTGCAGGACTACACCAGGATATACCGGGAAGCGAGGAGCAACCTCAAAAAACTGTTTACGGAACTTCAGTCGGACGGGATGAAGAAGGTCGTCTTCGCGGGCGCCGATGAGATCGCAGAAATAGCATACCTTACACTCCAGGAGACCGATATGGAATTGGCCGGCCTGGTCGATGAGGAAATGGCAGGGAACAAATTTTTTGGACGGGAAGTCCTCCCTGTAACGGGCATCGGCACAATGTGCTATGACTGCGTAGTCATCACGTCTTATCTGAAACGCGACAAGATTCGAAAGAGCCTCCTGGCTACAGACGTAGCCGGGGATAAAATAAAGGGCATTTTCGCATCATAACATGTTGTCTTTTGCGAATGATACGATAGGAATGTTGCTGCAACGTATTTAAGGAGGCCGTCGTGAGCCTATCGAAAGGGCCTTTCAGGAAGGCACAAGTACAAATAGCCATAGCGGTCGTGGCCGCTTGTCTTATACTATTTACTTTTGCTCCAAACGAGGCGACGGCACTGGCAGACCCCGCGGCTCTTCGGCATTTTGTTGAAATGGGCAAAATTCCTCCCGGCATCGCGAAACAGATCGAGGCCATGGGAACAGCCGAGGTTCTTGTCATAATCGCAAACTCCGACATCAGGGAGACGGCAAGAAATATGAGGGAAGAAGCAGGGCTCCAAAACGACAACAGCCACATAATCGCGGAGAAAGCAAAGCAATACGGCCTGAGGAAAAACATGATTCTGTCGGGACTCTCGCAGCCGGACTTCGCCGTCCTTCATGATTACGAAACGCTTCCCGTCCTCCATCTCGAGGTAAACGAAAGTGCTTTGGCTGTGCTGATGACAATGCCTGATGTATCCCATTTAGCAGAGAACCGGAAAGTAATCCCCCACCTCTCAGAGAGCCTTCCATTGATCGGAGCCCCTGAGGCGCAGGGCGCCGGGGCTAGTGGCGCGGGGACCTCCGTGGCAGTGCTCGATACCGGCGTGGACTACCAGATGTCCGCATTTGGAGATTGTTCCGGAGGACCCGGCACCCCCGGTTGCAAGGTGGCATATGTTCAGGACTTCACTCCTGTCGATGACGGCAGCCGCGATGACGACGGACATGGGACCAATGTATGCGGCATCGTCATCGGTGTAGCGCCTGATACGAACATCATCGGTCTCGACGTCTTCCGCACCGACGGTTTCGCCTATTATAACGACATACTCTCTGCGCTCGACTGGGTGCTCTCGAACAAGGCCGCGTACAATATCGTTGCTGTCAACATGAGTTTTGGAGGAGACGCCTCAACTACACCCTGTGACAGCGATGGCCTCGCCGCGGCTATCACCGACTTGAAGACGGCGGGAATCGCAGCAAGTATCTCATCCGGGAACGATGGATATACCGATTCTCTGGCTGCTCCCGCCTGTGTGCCTGACGCTGTCTCGGTCGGAGCGGTTTATGATGGAGGACCGTATGTATTTCCCGCGCTCTGCCCGGGTGATACAAAAGCTGCCGACACGGTCACGTGCTTCTCGAACAGCGCAAGCTTCTTGACTCTCCTGGCTCCCGGTGCGGAAATTACGGCCGCCGGCTGGATTATGGCAGGAACTTCCCAGGCCGCCCCCCATGTTGCGGGCGCAGTCGCCGCGCTCAAGGGGAATGATGGGACGCTCACCGTCGATCAGATCATTGCGTCACTTTCGGGATCGGGCGCAGCCGTACTCGATACGCGGAACGGTGTTACAAAGCCGAGGATCGACGTTTACGCAGCTCTCGACGTGACAAGCCCTTACATAACGCTTTCGCCGTCCCCTGTGACATTCAGGGCATCGGAAGGCGGGGTCGACCCGGCGGACAGATCCCTGAACATCACCAATACCGGGTTCGGAACCCTGGACTGGAGCGCAAGTGACGACGCTGCATGGCTGAACCTGAGTCCCCTCAGCGGTTCGGGAGATGGTAGCGCAACTCTAAGTGTGGATACGACGGGACTGACCATCGGCACATATATCGCGACGGTTACTGTGACATCGACGAACGCCCTTAATTCTCCCCAGACGGTGACTGTTACACTTGAAATTGTAGATCCCGCGCAATTCGAGGATTTTGAAACGGGTGATCTTGCCAAGATGCAGTGGACGACCGGGGGCAACGGACAGTGGTTCGCTCAAAGCTCTGTCGTTCACACCGGAACATATTCGCTGCAATCTCCCGTCCTGTCACCTCCCGGTTCCTCATACATTGAGACGACCCTGAACATCTGCAGTGAGGGATATGTATATTTCTGGCTCAAGACATCCACAGAGCCTCAATGGAATAACCTGAAATTCCATATCGACGGGCTTAACGAAGGCAAATGGGACGGCTGGCACGGGGTGACGAACTGGACCGAAGCACAGTCGGAGCATCTTGTTCAACCTGGTCCTCACACGTTCAAATGGACTTACTTCAAAACAATAAGCGACTCCGGAGGAGGCGATACCGTCTGGCTTGACGACATCGTCTTTCCCGAATTCAGCTTTAACCCTCCTATAAGGGTTGTGGACCAGTATTACAATACCATTCAGTCCGCCTATGACGCTGCTGCGGACGGCGGCACGATCCAGCTTCAATCAATCGATTATTACGTGAACCTGACGCTGGCAAAAAGCGGGACATATACGCTGCAGGGCGGATATGATTGCAACTTTGCCGAAAGCGTGGAACCCGCTGTCTTGTACGGCCTGATTACAATAAGCGACGGGACCGTCATATTTGACAATGTTGTTATACAATAAAGAACCGGCAATCGGCGATAGGCGACAAAAGGCAACAACCAAAAAACAAGGCCAAGGCTTAGGTTAAGGTTGATGGAAAAAAAAAGGTTAAGGGTTTTTGCTTGCGAGCCTGTGAGCCTGTCAGCTTTATAGCTTGCCGGCTTCAGAGGAAAGGATAAGATATGAATATAATATTACCGGTTGCCGGAAAAGGCACGCGGCTCAGGCCGCATACTCACAGTAAATCGAAATGCCTTATCCAGGTTGCGGGCAAGACCGTCCTGGAACACATTCTCGACAGTCTTAACGATATCCCCGACGAAAAGAAATATATATTCGTGACCGACCGGGACAACGGAGATTCCGTCAGATATTTTATGGAGACGAAATTCCCTTCCCTTTCCTGTACCTTTACGGAGCAGACGGAGAGATTGGGGCCGGCCCATGCCGTTTGGCTCGCCGCTGATTCAGTCAACCGCAGTGAAGACCTGCTCATCGTCTTCAATGACACTATATGCTTCACCGAGCTGTCCGATATAGACTCGCTCTGTTCAGGATATGACGGCCTTATCTTTTCGAAGGAAGTGGAAAACCCCGAGAGGTTCGGCGTGAGCATCATTAAGGATGGGATAATCGCCGATATGATAGAAAAGCCGGACGTTCCGGTATCGAACCTGGCCCAGGTCGGTCTCTATTACATGAGGGACGGCCGCCGGTTCCTGGAATATGTCGAGAGGATCATCAGGGAAGGCAAGACCGTAAAAGGAGAGTTCTACCTTCCGGAGGTTTTCAAGACGATGATCAGGGAAGGACACCGTTTCGGTGCACCCCTCGTGAGGGAATGGCTTGATTGCGGGGTGCCCGAGACTCTTCTGGAGACCAACCGGATTCTTCTCGGCCGGATGCCGGTTTCCTCAAAAATAAACAAGAGCAATATCATTATCCCACCCGTATTCATCGAAGAAGACGCGGATGTGATGAATTCCGTAATAGGGCCGAACGTCTCAATCGGCAGCAATTGCGAGATAAGGAACAGCATTATCAGAAACACGATCGTCAACAGCAACTCTATAATCAGCGACGCCATTCTCACGGACTCGCTGATCGGCGAGTCGGTGGTGCTGAAG
>JBECKU010000033.1:0-5148 GCA_040235385.1 Candidatus Sulfobium sp.
GATACAGGCTGCTCGCTGAAAAAGGGGCCAGAAATATCGAGGGCTTCAACAGTCAGAGCCTGGAAGAAGATAAACTCCCATACATCGTAATCTTCATCGACGAGCTTGCCGATCTCATGTTCGTTTCGTCAAATGAGGTTGAGGACGCGATTACCCGGCTCGCCCAGATGGCGAGGGCGGCGGGGATACATCTCATCATCGCCACACAAAGGCCCTCGGTAGACGTCATTACGGGCCTGATAAAAGCCAACTTCCCGGCGAGGATCTCCTTCCAGGTCTTTTCGAAAATCGATTCCAGGACTATCCTCGACACCCAGGGGGCCGAACAATTGCTCGGCAAGGGGGATATGCTTCTCATGCTCCCCGGGTCGAGGATAATGCGCGTCCACGGCGCCCTGACCACCGAAGAGGAAGTCTTGTCGGTTACCGGCTTTATAAAAGCCCAGGGAATTCCCGATTACTCGATCTTCGAAGAAATACCCTCTGAAGAGCCGCCGCAGGAAGACGCTGAAGAGGACAGGGACGAAATGTACTATAAGGCGGTCGAATTCGGAGAATCCGTCGGCGAGATCTCGATATCTTCCCTGCAAAGGCGGTTTAAAATAGGATATAACCGTGCCGCAAGGATCATGGAGATCATGGAAGCCGACGGGTTGGTAGGCCCCCCGAAAGGTGCGGGGAAACCGAGGGACTTCATGAGGAGACACCATTGAGAAGAAATTCTTCTGTCAATGTCTTGATTGCGGGTTTGTTCACGTTTTTCTTTTCCTTATGCCTGGTCATGGCAACCTTCGCCGCCGATGTTGAGGAGCAGGTCGCCCGGATCCAGAAAGCATATGAAAATCTGAAGGACATAAAGGGTACCTTCACCCAGAAGAGCGTGCTCAGGGACCTGAAGAAGACTGACACATACAAAGGCGATTTTTTTATCAAACCCCCTCTTAAAATGAAATGGGTCTACAAGGGGGATGTATCGCAGGACCTGACGATCAACGGAGATACCGTCCTCATTTATAAGAAGAACGACAGGCAGGCGTATAAGAGCAAGTTCGACAGGGCGACCTATGGACAGACCCCGGTTGCCCTGCTCGGAGGATTCGGCGATATCGATAAAGAATTCACCGTCTCGGGAAGCGGCAATACCATTGTCCTGAAACCGAAGAAACCCATGGGAAACGTCACGGCTATCACTATAACCGTCTCGGAAACAGGATTTCCTATCCGTTCATTTACGATCCACGACAGCTACTCGAACGTCATCGAGGTGACGCTGGATAATATAAAGCTCAACACCGGCCTGAATGACTCTCTTTTTGACCTGTCCCTTCCCGAGGGCGTAAATGTATTCGAGCAGTAACGCCCATTAGAAAAACCTTCACTCTTCTGACTGAATGGGTAAATATGGGTGTCCCATCCCCAAAAAAAATCCCCCCTGTATGAAACAGGGGGGATCGTAAAAAGCGAATTAGAGTCTCACTACATTTATCGCCTTGGGACCCTTGGGACCGTTTTCGATCTCAAAGCTGACCGCATCGCCTTCGGCCAGGGACTTGAATCCGTTTCCCTGGATGGATGAGTAGTGGACAAATACGTCGCCGTTGTCTTCAGATGTGATAAATCCGAAACCTTTAGCTTCATTGAACCACTTTACTGTTCCGTTAGCCATCACCGTACCTCCTTACAAATAAACTAAAGTCTCCGGATGACTGCACCGTTGCTAAAAAAACCATAAAGCTAAAAGTCTTTGTGGCCTTTTGTTACAAATACTCCTGAAACTTCGAGATTTAGCATACCCTCTTTAATTTAAAAAAGTAAAGCAATTTTTAATATCCGGAATGGCCGCATTATCACCCCTCTGATTTCACAACAGGCGGACCGGCTTTTTTGATTCTACGCTCGATTGCTTTTTGATGCTTCTCCGTCTCCGCGTCGATCCGGAGTGCAAGCTCTTTGTATTCGTCATTATCTGTATCAACAATTTTTGCATAGTGCAGTTCGGATGCGGAGCTCTCTATATATTCAGCCGTCTTCAATATTTCTTCGCGGGTCATGCCCCCTTCTTCCATTCTCCCGATCACCGAGCGAAGATACATACTGAAAGTCCTGATAGAGGCCGCATTGAAGGGATGCCCGGGTCTGTAACGCTCCGGATTCCGTGCGACGAGTCCCGTCATCTTCTGAATATTGTCGGCATGAGCCAACTCGTCTGCGGAAACGGAAAGCCAGAATTCTTCTTCATCTCCCAGGAGCCGGGCGCAGAAACGATAGAATTCCGCGACCTCCCTCTCGACGCCGGACAACAGTCACAGATAGTCAATGATATCCTCGATCTTTAGGGGGGCGGACTCCGCCGGTTCCCGTATCTGATTTTCTTCCCTGTCGGGTTTCACGATCTTTCTGAAAAATTTCATTTCCTATGTCTCCATTTTTTGAACTTTATCTTTTCTTTGCTTCCCCGCCGCGCCCCGGGGCCTTATGATGTTCTGTCTTCCACGGCCGTGCAGCAATCCAGAAGGCGGCGACGAGCGTGAGAAGGACCCAATCCCTGCCGATCAGGATTATCGATGTCCACGTATACCCCCCATACGGCTTATGGATCTCGCCGTACAGGTCTCCTGCAAGAATGACCCCGAGGACCAGAGGGATGAAATATTTGATGAGGATGTCCCACCAGTATCCGAGGCGGATGGAAGAGATTTTGTTAATATGGTTTCTCAGGACATTGATACGGAAAATCCAACCTATGAGGATGCATTCGAAAATCCCCACGGTCACAAGACCGTAGTGGGTAAGAAAATGATCGACGATGTCGAGCCAGATGAGACCGGCACGGGTCGTAAAGATGACCGAACCGGCGAACCCTATCAGGCATACTACTGTGACCACGAATTTTCTCCTAAGCCCGAATTTGTCGATGATCGCAGAGGTAAAGGCCTCTGCAATGGATATTGAAGATGAGAGCCCCGCCACGAAGAGACAGAGGAAAAATATGGCCCCGAAAAGATTCCCCCCGGGCATGAGGCTCACAGCTTTGGGATAAGCCACGAAGGCAAGCCCGATGCTTTGAGAGACGACATCCTGCAGGGATTTCCCCTCGGATACCGCCATAAAGCCGAGGACGGAGAAAACCGCAAAACCGGCGAAGAGAGAGTATCCGCTGTTGATGATGCCGGTGAGAATCGCGTTCTTCGTGATATTCGTCTTTTCCGGAAGATAGCTCGCATAGGCAATCATGATGCCGAAACCGAGACTCAGGGTAAAGAATATCTGGCTGTATGCGTCGATCCATACTTTGGGACTCGAAAGCTTTGTGAAATCAGGCGAGATATATGCCCTGATGCCGGTAGCCGCACCCTCGAGGGTAACTGACCAGAAGACCAGGACCGCTGTGAGCAAGATGAGCATGGGCATGAAAATCTTGTTTGCGATTTCGATCCCCTTCTGGACCCCGCGATAGGTGATGAACCAGTTGAGGAACCAGACTACTGTCAGCCCCGCAAAGATCGGGGTCCTGATCTGGCCTATTTCGGAAGCATTTTCACTCATCGCAAGGAAGTCCTTGAAGAAGAAAGAGTTCGGGTCAGGGCCCCATCCGAGATTAAAGGAGAGAATGAAGAAATTAAGACACCAGGAGATTATGACAGTATAGTAAAGTTCTATTCCGAACATGACAAATATAACGGCCCACCAGCCGAGCCACTCCCAGTTAGGCCTGATCTTGTGATATGCCAGAGGGGCGGAACCGATTCGCTCATGTCCTATGCCGAACTCGAGTATCAGAAGGGGAATGCCCGCGGTAAAAAGAGCGGCGAGATAAGGTATGAGGAAGGCCCCTCCCCCGTAACTATAGGCCATGTAACTGAAACGCCATATGTTTCCGAGCCCGACCGCCGACCCGACAGCGGCCATGATGAAACCGAACTGGCTCTTCCATTGCTCTCTTTTCATGCCTGGTCCTCCCCCCTTTGGTCTCGATGCGCATACTCGATAATCGCCCATTACTATACCAGAACCACATTGACGGAAAAAAGAATGTCCGGCGGTTATTTCATCCGTAATTCAGCGCATGGCGGATGGCTTTATATGGAAGTTCCAAAAAAAAGCCATCCGCCGATATTCCCTGAAGTAGTAATCGGGTCTCCTCAGCGACTCGTTCGCCCCGGCGAATCCGCCGAGGAGGACCGGGCGAGAATCCAATTGTTTCTCATACACGACGGTTCTGGATAGCCTGCTTCACGGGATGACAGCCAAAAAACAATCGAATTTATGTGTAAAAAACAGTCGATGCGCGGCTGAAAACCCGAGATAACAGCAATCACATCGCCTCTATCGCCTTCAGAATATACTTTCTCATTTCTTCTGAAAAAAGGATGGCGGCGTGGTTGAGATGAAAATCCTTATGGTCTTCGGCATAAGGGAGGACAGCGCTCGCGGCCGAGACCAATCCGTCGCCCTGACCTTCCCTCATCTCCGGCGGCAGTAAATTTCCGGGAACAAGTCGGGAGATAAAGTCGGGAAGCGAAACCGAAACAGCCCTGAGCAGATCGGGATTTGTGCCGCCCACTGACAGATATTTCATCCCCTTGCGTTTCACGTCCTTCAGTTCCGAGAAGAAACCTGAATCGGGCAGCAGTTCCCTCAGTGCTTTACTCGAGAGAAAACCGAGCACCTGGTGAGTCGCGGAATAGACTTCTTTTTTGTCGAATCCGTTCAATATCTTATACAACGCAGAAGTCACAGGAGAAAGGACGGCCGCCCATTTGGCCATCGATGTGCCATGATGGGGAGTGGCCAGTGTAATCAGACCGATGACATTACGACAGTCGATTTCGAGGTACTTCCTGGCAACCAGCCCCCCTCTGCTGTGGCAAATGAATATTACTCCGCGGCCCGCGAATTCTTCGTACTCTTTCATCATCTCCTGCAACTCCGACAGCGCCGGCCCGATGGGCCCGACCGGACGGGACTGGGACCATGACAAGACAGTAAACCCGGCCTCCTTCAGGTCATGAAAAGATGTCCGCATTTCGGAGTCTGTCAGGTCGGTCAAGACACCCAGCGGATATTTTCCACCAAGTATCCGGGCCTCGCGAGGATTGCTCCATGCATTTACGTTCATCCCCATGCCGTGGATGAACACCGACAGGG
>JBECKU010000045.1:0-3745 GCA_040235385.1 Candidatus Sulfobium sp.
GATGGGAGGTCTGTGGGCGACCATTCCCCGTATGGGCGCGGCGGCCCTCTTCTTCGCGATGGCCTCCCTGGGACTTCCGGGACTCGGAAACTTTGTCGGAGAATTCCTGATCCTGATAGGGACGTTCAGAAAGAATATGGCTATAACCTCAATCGCTGTCGCGGGTGTCGTGACCGCAACGGTCTATTCCCTTTGGCTGGTCCAGAGGACCTTTCAGGGCGAGAACACGTATCGCTGGGAGGTCCCGGATCTTTCCCTCCGGGAAGGAATCACCATGGGCGTAATGATTGTCGCTCTCCTCTGGCTGGGTCTTTATCCGCAACCCCTCCTGGACCGGGCCGGTAAATCGATGGATAACCTCCAGCGTATTGTCGGAGGCCGGACAGTTTCGGCGGCGGCAACTGAAGGAATGCGTGGACAGGATATGCTTCTTCCTCCTTTCCCGGAAAAAAGGAGTGTTGAGTGAGCGGGACCGGGCTGATCGCACTCTTGCCTATTATCGTTGTTGCTGCCGCTTCGGTCATCTCAATGAGCGCGGCCGCATTCTACAGACAGCGCAAGGCTATCTTCGTTTTGACCCTCCTCGGAATCGGCGCGGCTTTCCTCACCCTTTTCGTCTCATATAGCGCCGTCCCCTCAAGTGTGACGGCCGCGCTGATCATCGACGGATATGCACTTTTTTATATGGGCCTTATATTGTCGGCGTCTTTTGTGACCGCGGTTTTTTCATACGGCTATCTCGAAGGCAGGGAGGAAACGCCGGAAGAATATTTCATTCTCCTTCTCCTGGCGGCCCTCGGCTCGATGGTCCTCGTCGCCAGCAGCCATTTCGTATCTTTTTTTCTCGGACTTGAAATTCTCAGCGTATCACTCTATTCACTTATTGCCTACCTCCGGGAAGGTGAGCGGGGCAACGAGGCAGGAGTCAAGTATCTCATTCTGGCTGCGGTCTCGTCGTCTTTCCTGTTATTCGGTATGGCGCTTGTTTATTCTGCCCTGGGGACGATGGAGTTCAAAGAGATCGCGGAAAAAGCGGCAGGGACAGATATTCCCTTTCTGCTGATCTCAGGCTTTGCCCTTATCATCGTCGGAATAGGGTTCAAGCTCGCTGTAGTCCCGTTCCATATGTGGACACCGGACGTATACGAAGGGGCACCCGCGCCGGTGACCGCTTTCATCGCGACCGTTTCCAAGGGGGCCATGTTCGCGCTCCTGCTCCGGTATTTCAGCCCTGACGGGGTCCGGCACTACTATTCGCTTTTTGCTCTTTTCAGTATCATCGCCGTTGCTTCGATGACCGTGGGAAACCTCCTCGCCCTGCTCCAGAACAATGTGAAGCGCATTCTTGCCTATTCTTCAATCGCCCATCTCGGATATCTCCTGGTGGCGTTCCTTTCGGGTGGTGCCTTTGCTTCAACTGCAATCGGCTACTATCTTGCCGCATATGTTATTACAACCCTCGGCGCATTCGGCGTTGTCACAGTCGCCTCCGGTAAGGACGCCGACGCGGACTCCCTGGAGCACTACCGGGGCATGGTCTGGAGAAGGCCGTGGATTGCGGGGTCTTTCATTGCCATGCTCCTTTCCCTGGCCGGGATACCCCTGACGGCGGGGTTCGTGGGGAAATTCTATGTAATCGCCGCAGGAGCGGGATCTTCGCTCTGGCTTCTTCTCGTGTCCCTCGCTGCAAACAGCGCGATAGGCCTGTTCTATTATCTGAGAGTAGCGGCCGTCCTTTTCAGTACCCGGGATGAAAAAGACCGCTCCCGTTACGTCCCCTTATCGCCGGCGGACGGCCTTGTAATGATCGTGCTCACCTTGATGCTTATAGGGCTGGGCGTCTATCCGGGTCCGCTTATAAACCTGCTTCAGACGACGGTGGCGGGGCTGATGTAGATGCTCGGAGCTATCGCGGGAGACATTGTCGGCTCCGTCTATGAAGCATATCCCATAAAGACTGCGGATTTTCCCCTCTTCACGGACGGCTCGATCTTTACTGACGATACGGTGCTGACGGTTGCTGTCGCCCATGCGATCCTGGAAGACAGGGATTATGCCGGATACCTGAAACGATATGCACGAAAATATCCTTATGCGGGTTACGGCGGCTCCTTTTTCGAGTGGATGCTCTCTGAAACAGGCGGACCCTATAACAGCTGGGGAAACGGTTCCGCCATGAGGGTGAGCCCTGTCGGCTTCGCATTCGATTCCGCCGATGAAGTCCTCAAAGAGGCGAAAAAAAGCGCCGAAGTCACTCACAATCACCGCGATGGAATAAAAGGCGCGCGGGCCGCTGCTCTTGCGGTATTTCTGGCCCGGAAGGGAAAGAGCAAGGACGATATCCGCAGGGAGATAAGTGAGCGGTTCTCCTATAATCTCGAAAGGTCTCTGGAAGAGATCAGACCGGGATACAGCTTCGATGTATCGTGCCGGGGATCGGTCCCGGAATCCATCATCTCGTTTCTGGAATCCGGGAGCGTGGAAACTGCGATCAGAAATGCGGTCTCCCTGGGAGGCGACAGCGATACCATGGCCTGCATCGCGGGCGCCGTCGCCCACGCGTTTTACAAAGAGATCCCCAGGGAGATAGTCTCCGAAACCCGTCGAAGACTGCCTGAAGAGTTCCTGCAAATAATCGACAGGTTCGGTGAAAGATACGGACTTTAAACGATCGGACTCCAGTATGGAAATGAGATTCCGGCACGTATCCGGAACGGCCCGGACAGCTTCTATCCGGAGTTCAGGAAATCACTTTCCGGAGGGTATCGTTCAACTCTTCGATGCTGTATGGTTTCGGCAAGACGGCGCTGAAACCGAATCTTCGAAAATCGGTCATCAGGACTGAATCGCGTGAGCCGCTTGAAACTATCGCCTTGACGCCGGGCTCAATCTCCTTAAGCATTTTTATTGTCTCTCTCCCTCCCATGCCGCCAACAATATTAATGTCCAATATCACTGCGTCGAACGGTTTGCCCGATTCTCTTTCCCTTCTGTACAAAGCAACCGCCTCCTCTCCGTTGGAAGCGACCTCGACCTTGAACCCGATGCGACACAACATCTCGTCGGCGAGCATTCTTATCGGCTGCTCATCGTCCATTACGAGGATATTGCCCTTGCAATCACCGATCACTTCACTCTCACAATTAGATTCAGACATCATCATAAATCCCTCATCACTGTTTCCTGATTTCCATGCAAAGATCATGCTAATCCGGGTGAATAATAAAAGCGTTTATTTATAAACCGGTTTAAGAGGAGGATAGATCTTCGAAAAAGAAAACCATATAAAGTTTGAATAATGCCTATCCAAAAAATATATAGCCCGTTCGGTATTCCGGCATGCCAAAAAAATTTGACATAGTCCCGATAGCTGATAAAATTTTAAGTAGCCGAGGGAAAGGTTTCTCAGTAGCCGTTGCGGACGGAATATATAAACATTGGAACGCCACGGCAGACCACGTGGCATCCGAAAAAAATTCTTGTGGACATCCCGGCGAACCATTCATCCACGGCAACCGCCGATGCTTTTGCCTGGCCGGGGAAAAAAGATATTCAGAAATATCAACAAAAAGAGAGGACTTCATGGCAGATAAAACCGAACTTGAAAAGATCGCTAAACTGATCCGTTATTTCATCCTGGTTTCAACCAATCATGCAGGCTCAGGCCATCCGACCTCCGCCCTTTCCGCCACTGACCTCATGACCGGCCTGCTCTTCGGCGGAGTATTCCGCTACGATGCCGACA
>JBECKU010000050.1:0-13076 GCA_040235385.1 Candidatus Sulfobium sp.
TTGAGAACTGGACAGTCGTGCCATCAGGCACGGGTGTACCGGCGGTCGTCGTTACGATGGCAGTAATGTCCGCACTTCCTCCAGAATCGACAGAGTCCGGATTCGCAGCGACTGAAACGGAGTCCACAGTCACGGGGCTGAGGAATAAGGTAATAATGTTTCCTGCACCGTTATCGGCCAGGGCAGTGATATTGAGCGGCAGATTAAAATCTCTGATAGAAGAGGGATCTACCTGAACGAGAGTCGAGGCTTGGCCGTTGGCATCGGTGAGTTTCGTATCGCCCAATGGGAATGTCGCTTCTTCGCTGTCTGCTCCAAACATGACGGCAGAATTGACGGCCGGTTCCATACCCGCGCTGTTGACAGTGGCCCGCACAACTACCTGATTGTCGCCTGCGCTTTCAAAGAGAATAAAATCCTCCGGCTCATTAAAGATGCCGTTATTATTGCCGTCGACTTCCAGTTTGAGTGTCGGAACCTGGGATATCCCCGAAGGGAAGGTAAGATCAAATTCCGAGAAAAAGACTGTTTTCCTGTCTCTGATATGAGCGGCGCCGGTATCCACTTCGGACTGTAATGTTATAAATCCCGGGGTATTCGACCGGAGCGAAACTGTCGCGATACCGTGCATATCAGTCACTGCAGCATTTGAACTTAACATACCAATGAATGAGAAATTCGAAAATGTCACCGGAATATTGTTGAGAGGATTCCCGTTGCCGTCGAGCACTCTCGCCTTCAGGAATATATCCGAGCCGGTCTGGCCTATTATCTGGATGGGCAATAGACTGACTGAAGAGGGGATTCCCGGGTTTACGCCCGTGGGTGCGCTTGACGAACCCGAGCCGCCGCCTCCGCATCCGGCGAGTGCGGCCACCAGGGCAAAGATCAGTATCGTCATAGAATATTGTTTTTTCATCTCACCCTCCTATTCGCCCTCACAGTTTTCGAAATCGGCCAGCCATATGTCGACCTCTACGGGGAAAAAACCCTCATCGCCGAAATTATTCTTGAATTTGCAGTAGTATCTTGCGACATAGTGAGTGGGATATTCTGCGGGACTGTTAACGCCCTGGAAAAGAACGGATGAGGCATAAGCATTTTTTCTCGCAATATCGATCAAGGTAACGTTGCAGCTATTTGTGCCGTCCTGAAGAATACAATTAGGATATATTGTCAGGGATGTGAGAGCGGGGGCGGCGGGGTCTTCGTTGGCCTTCAGATAAGTGATCGTACATTCCTCGACGCTGGCTGGGAGTGGATCGGATATCACATCCTGGTTCAACCTCGTCACATCTATGTTCAACGTGGCGTCTTCTCTGGTCAGAGGTTCTTCCGGTTGGTCGTTATCGCATCCAATGGGATTGGAGAAGACGTCTAAGTCGGGGCTCTCCGGCTCCACGCTCACCGCCCTGACAAGAAGCCCGGTATCACTGGGGTCGGTTATACCCGGGGAACCACCCGAACCGCCGGTGCAAGCAGCCACGGACACAACAAATAAGCATATAAACAAAAGCAAGCCATATCTTCCCTTCATCGCTCCTCCTCTCAATATGTTTCTATTTTTGAATTTCATTAAATTAAATCTTTTGCTTATAAAGGCTTGCTCACTATAGTGGGCGTAATGAAGATCAGCAACTCCTTCACATTTGGTCCTATCTGATCCTTCGTCTTGAAAAGCCACCCCAGACCGGGTACTTTGCTCAGAATAGGCAATCCCTCTTCCGTTTCGGTCTTGGTGGTGGTATAGATGCCGCCGAGTACAAGGGTCTCACCGTTTTTTACAAGAGCCTGAGTCGTCAGGCTCTTGGTATCGACAATAGGCGGCGTAACACTCACCAGGCTGTTGTCTGTTGCGTTCACCTTTAACTGCACATAACCGTCAGGCGTTATTTTCGGAGTCACCGTGAGGCTCAGCGTCGCCGTGCGCTCCTCTGTCTGTGTGCCGCTCTGACTGACCGTTTCGATATAAAACGTGCTGCCCTGCTGAATCGTAGCAGCCTCGTTATCCATCGTCAGGATCTTCGGGTTGGAGAGAGTCTTTGCCTTGCTGATCGTCTCCAAAGCTGAGAGAGAGAGGTTCACCCTGAGACTGTTCGCATATCCGAGGGTCATGTCCAGCGCTCCGCCTGTAACGGTCGCTTCGGGCCCCGCAGCTTGTGTCGGCGTATTCACGGAAAAGTTCCCGCCGACCGTATTAGGGAAAGTCTGCGTCGCGAAACTGCCGCCCCATCGAATACCAAGCGCTTCACGGTAATCGTCGCTGACCTGAACGAGTTTTGCCTCTATCATCACCTGGGGCTTTGAAACGTCCATGATCTTTACGAGTTCTTTTATCTTCTCGATGCTGCCGGCCGTGTCCTTTATGATAAGAGTATTCATTCTGCTGTCGGGTGTGATCGTACCCCGGGGGCTAAGAAGTTTACCATTATTTATCGCGGTCTGGACTTCGGAAGCCGTCGCATAATTAACCCTTATCACTTCCTGTACCAGATCTTCTGCCTTCTCTTCAATGTCCTTCACTCTGGATCTCTCTTCCGCCATCTTCGCAAACACGTTCGTTGGAGCGATCCACAGAATGTTCCCCTCGATAGATTTGCTGAGGTTAAAAGTATTCAGGATGATATCAAGGGCCTGGTCCCAGGGCACGTTCATCAATTTGATCGTGATCCTCCCCTTTACCGCGGGGTCGAGGACCAGATTGTAGCCGTTGACATCGGCAAGCAGTCGAAAGATGGGACCTATCTCCGCATCCTGGAAATCCAGGGATATCCTCTTGCCTGTATATTTTCCCGCAACGGGGACCCCCGTCTCCGGAACACTGGTGATCTCCGCCGGAACCCTTTCTTCAACGGTCTCCCCGGAAGTCTTCTCTGCCGCTGCCTCCTTCTGAACGACCGGAGGCGCAGCAGCAGCAGCGCCTTCCCTCTTCAGTGCGATCTCGATCGTTCTGCCCGCAGCCGTAACGTCGTAATGAGTTTCTTCCGCAAGATCCAGGACAAGTCTCACCTTATCCTTATGTTTTCCCGCCCTGATCCCCTTTACCGGGGGGACGGACCCTGTCGGTAACGGGGCATTCAACGATACGCCTGGCAAGTCTATAACTATCCTCTCATCAAGAGGAAAGATATTCGGCATCATCATCCCGTTCCCCTTGATCACAACCTTCACCATATCGCTGGATTTTTGAAACTCGATACTTTCGACTTCCGTAGCCGGAGGCAGAGGAGCGGCCTGCTCCTGCTCCTCTGTGGCCACTGTTTTCTCAGCAACAGGAGCAGATTCGTCCCCTGTCTTCTCCATCACCGCCGCTTCATCCGTCGCCGGCGCCCGCATTTCCTCATCAGGGCCCGGGCTTTCCATTTCTTTCGTTTCCGTTAAAAGGACCGGGGCTTCGGGTTTTATGTAAACAGAAAGTGTGTTATCCCTGTATTCCGGGACAACAGATGAAGGAGACTGGAGAATTATATCGACCTGGACCGAAGTGGTCGGGGCATCTATCTGCCTAGGGGCGACTTCGGTGATCCCTTGCTTCTCCGGGACTATTTTCTCAGTGAAATCGCCGACTGTCATATCCGGGATGTCTATGGTAACTTTGTAGGGGTCGTTTCCAGTGTACATCGTATAGACGAACTGTCTGTCTCCGGTGATGGAGAGAAAGTTGTCCTGCACCGTGATATCAGTGATGGCGCCCGGCTGTTCCACTTCCTCCGAGGTCTGCTTCATCTCCGGCATGGTTGCGCACCCAAAGAATATCGCCATCACAACATTGGCACATAATAATTGCAAAAGTGTCATTCTTTTCATTCTTCCCCCTCCTTGCGGAGTTTCAATATAGTATCCTTTATCACGGGCTGGCCACGATAATCCTTCACATGTTCACGGACAACGACGGAGTCCTTTGTTATCTCCTCAACTTTTCCTCCATAGAGGCCGAGCGTCATTCCTTCTTTGATCGTATAGGACTTATTGTCCGGCAGAGTGACGAGCGCATAATATTGCTTGTTGTCCCAGATGATCGCCGAGAGTTTCAGTTCATCTACATCATAATTTTCAATGGGGTTCGCCTTCTTTTTGGGGTGTGGCTTTTCCTTCGCGATCTCGATCAGCGATCTGAACGGGTCTCTCCTTCCCCCCGGGTTGTAAATGAAGACCTGCTGTTCGAAATTTTCCTCTTCCGCCGGAGCCGGGGATATCTCGGAAACCGCGGGAGGTGACACCTTGGCAGCGGGTTTCTTTCTTGAGAGACCTTCGTCCTTACAGCCGATCGTAAAAAAAACTACCGATACGAGCAAGATTGCATATTTTATTGGAACTAACACCCTCATTTCTGACCTGCCTGCCCTTGCTGACCTGCCTCCGCCTCGGGGATTGCAGAAAAAGTCGAGGCTGTAAATGTTATCTGCAAGACATTCATATCCCTGACGAGTTTCGCGCCCCCGATGGAGATATTACTGATATTGACGATCCTGCTCAATCTTGTCAGGCTGCTTAGAAAATTACCAAAATTATGATATGTCCCATTCACGCTCACCGAGACCGGAATTTCATACACAAAACCGCTGGGGTGAGTCTTCTTCGGTGCCGGCCGCCAGGATTTCATCTGCAGACCGGCCGCTATGCTTAAATCGGATACCTGCTTCAAGAGGCTGGAGATCTCTTTCTCTTCAGGAAGATACTCCTTCAATTCAGTTAATCTTTCCAGGAGTCTTTCGTTTTCCTTGATCAGGACTTCCAGCTTTGCGCCTTTTGCCTGGCTCACTGCGATCTGGTTGTTCTGTTCGTCTATCTTCGCATCGAGCTCTTTTATCCTGTCCTGTTTCGGCATGATGAAGATAACGACAGCAAGAATCGTGACGATGACCGCAGGCAGAAGCGCGAGGATGTTTTTCGCGTAGACGGGCAGGTTTTTCAGATCCAGCTTGGCCATCTCAGGTCTTTACCTTGAAAGTGATTCTGAATTTGTAAGTCGAGAACCCGGAGATCTCGGTCTGGACGGATTCCTGCAGATACACGTCATAAAACAAGCTCGCATTTTTCAGATTATTTACATAATTCACAACATCGGTATTGGTAAAACCGGTACAGGAAAGTGATACGTCTGTACCATTGATAGTCATCGCGTCCAGCCACACCCCGGTCGGCAGGAGGGCGCTGATCTCATCGATGATTTTGACCGGCAAAGTCTTGTTCTTGCTCAGTTGTTCGATAAGTTCCTTGCGCTTTTTGTATGTCGCATTGCGGCTCTCATAATCCTCGACTGCCTTGATCTTCTCCTTCAGTTCCGCGATCCTTTTTTCATTTTCCCTGACCTGCATTTCCCTGGCCTCCACCCTTGAACTGAAGAAATAATAGACATACGCCAGAACAATTGCCGTGACCAGGGTCACGAGAACCCCGACCACAAGGAACTTTGGAAGGGGCTTGGCCCTCTTCTTCTTTTTAATCGGCAGGAGATTGACTTTTATCATCTGTCACCCTGTTTTCTCAGGGCAAGTCCGACCGCTATCGCCATCATGGGAGCCATTTCCTCGATGTACGCCGTGTCGAACCGCTTAGGTATTTTTATATTCCTGAATGGCTCTGCGATTCTAGTCTCCACCCCCGTCTTTTCCGAGATCATCGCCTGAAAGTTTTGCATCAGGGCGCACCCCCCGCTCAGTATGATCTCGGATATATCTTCATGGAGCGTTGTGCTGCGATAATAATCCAGAGACCGGATGACCTCTCCGAGTATCTCCTCGGAGGCGGATTCGATCACGGAATCGACAGACTCCGGCGCGAAATTCTCAACCGGTTCACCTCTTTTGAGCCTTTCAGCGTTTTCATAGGTGAGATTAAACTCCCTTTGAAGGGCCTCCGTATGAAGATTACTTCCCAATGAACTGTCTCTCGTAAAAACGGAGATACCCCCCTTAAGAATGCTCATATTGATTGTACTCGCTCCTATGTTCAGCATTGCGACATTCCTGTCCGGTTCGATTTCATAATTGATGCCGTACATATTTTCAAGAGCGAAAGAATCGATGTCCATGATAATCGGGTTCAGCCCGGCCTCCCTGATTACAGAAACATATTCGTTGATGATGTCCTTTTTCACCGCGACGAGTATCACGTCCATCTGCCCGGGCTCTTCCTTCGGACCGAGTATCTGAAAATCAAGCGTCACATCTTCAATATCAAAGGGGACGTATTGTTCGGCCTCGAATTTTATTGATTCCGACAATTCTTCTTCAGACATCTCCGGCAAAGAGATCCTCTTGATGATGACGGATGAATGACCCGAGATCGAAGTGACCGTGGCCTTTGTCCTGATCCCGGCCCTTTTCACCATTTCCTTTATCGACTCAACAAGTCTCAACGAGTCGATGATGGAACCGTCGACGATTAACTCGGGGGGTAAGGGATGGATATCGAATAATTCAAGTTCGTAGCTGCCTTTAACTTCCCTGAGCTTCACAGTCTTTATATAACTGGAGCCCAAATCTAATCCTATCGAACCCTTTCCGGAAAAAAGCATAGCTTATGAATACCAGAAAAAAAAATTCTTGTCAAGGTTTTTTTGCAATTATATCATAGACTTTAAAGGAGATAGTTAGAAATTAGTTTAACAATTGTGATCGAAATCACATTTCTGTCGAAGAGAATCTAGAGATTGAAGAGGCGTTCGACCCGAATTAAGTTGTCTTTTATTCTTCCGATACCGAACAGATTTCCTTCAGGATCCCGCATTCTGATATACTCGCCTTGACGAAACTCTTTGATTTTAGTGGAAATAATAGCGATGCCATTTTTCGCCTTCCTGTAATCCCTCTCGTCAAGCAGAATATCTTCCAGATCCGATAGCGCATGATTGATGGAAGAGACGAACGCCCGGGGGAAAAAAGTTCCGTCCGGGCCGACCAATTCATCAGGATTCAGGTCTTCGAGCACCGCAGAGTCCCGGATGTCAAAAAAACCTATTCGTGTCCTCTCGAGTCCTGTCAGGTGCGCTCCGGTCCCGAGCCTCATCCCCAGGTCCTCGCAGAGGGACCGGATATAAGTTCCCTTGGAGCAGGAGACGACAAAATCACAATACGGAAAATCTATCCCGGATATCTCCAGAGAATAGATTTCCACTTCCCGTTCCGGTCTTTCGATCTCCATCCCTTTCCGGGCAAGCTTATAGAGGGCCTCTCCATTGATCTTAACGGCGGAGAACATCGGGGGTTTCTGTGAAATCTTCCCGACGAACTGCCGGGCTGTCCTGATCAGGTGATCCTTTGTCACGAAAGAGATGTCTCTCTTTTCGATGACCCTTCCGCAAGCATCGTAGGTATCGGTCCTCTCTCCGAGTTTGATCCTTGCCCGGTACGTCTTTTCCATACCGAGAAGGAAACGTGATATCTTCGTGGCCTCGTCAAGACAGACCAGGAGGATACCTGTTGCCATAGGATCGAGAGTACCTGTATGTCCGGCTTTTTTTGCCCTGAAAATTCTCTTTATCTTATTGGCGGCTTGATGGGAAGTGAGACCGGCGGGTTTATTGAAATTGACGATAATATTCATCTCATAAAACGGGCCTGGCGGAAATTAATGCCTTCCCGCTTTTTTCTTACAGTCAACCGCTTGCTTCAGGAGAGTCTCCTTCACGGTCTTAAGAGCCCCGCTGATCCTGAATCCCGCGGCATTCCTGTGCCCGCCGCCCCCGAAGACCTCGGCGATCTCCGCAACGTTCGTTTCTCCTCTGGATCTCAGGCTGGCCTTCCAAGCGCCCCGCTCGACTTCCCTCAGAAAAGCGGATATCTTTACTGAACCGATCATCCTCGGAAAATTGGAAAAATTCTCGGTGTCCTCCGGTCTCGTTCCGGTTTTTTTCAGCATCTTGCGGGTTACGTGAATCATCGCAACGTGGTCCCTTATATCCAGCGTATTCAGTGCCTCGACCAAAAGATGAAATCTTCTGCGGTCCCAGCTTTCATACAGCAAATCTGCAAGATGCCCCGGCTCTGCTCCCGCCTCGATAAGCTCGGCGCATGCCCGGAGCGCTTCGGATGAAGTATTGCCGTATCTGAACGAACCAGTATCCACGGAGATCGCAGCAAAAAGGTTGGTTGCCATATCCTTGTCCAATTCAGCGCCGAGCGCCTTGATGAGGGAAAAAACCATAAGCCCGGTGGCGGCGGACTCCCGTTCGACCCACTTGACATCGCCGAAGTCCCTTTCAGTCTCGTGGTGGTCGATCACAATGGAACGCTCAAAAGAATATTGTTCGAGGCCGGCCCTTTCAGGACTGTTGCAGTCGACAAGCACGAGCACAGGTTTTTCGGTCAACAGCGGCCCGATGTCATGGGTAAATTTCCCGATTCCCGGCAGGAACACGAAATATGCGGGAACAGGGTCCCTGCTGTAAAGGAATGTCCTTTTTCCCAGCGATTCCAAAGCGGACGAAAGCGCCAACGCGGAACCGATTGCGTCCCCGTCAGGACTGATATGCGCCGCGATCAGAAATTTCTCGTTCCTCCTGAAGGCGGTCAGGAGTTTATTATTCACCCTCATTACTTTCCTTGATCTTTTTCAGTAGTCCGTCGATCCTGAACCCGTATTCAATCGAAGTGTCAAGCCTGAATTCAATACTGGGGATGAATTTCAGCCTGAGCCTTTTGCCCAGGGCGGAACGGATAAAGCTCTTCGAGGCATTAAGGATATCGATAGTGGTTTCCCTTTCCTCCTCTTTCAGGATGCTCACGAAAACCCTGGCGGATTTAAGATCGGGCGTCATCTCGACGCCCGTAACAGTGACGAATCCTATCCTGGGGTCTTTAAGTTTGTACATAATGAGATCGGCGATCTCCTCTCTCACGAGATCGCTGACCCTTTGTGATCGTTTGTATGGAAGCATTATTACCTCACTGAAAATACGGACCGCTCTGCACGAACGGTAAAAAAAGAAGTTCCTGCCGTCGTCCGCAGATGACGGCCCCGTCAGGGGGCTGGGGGAATCAAAGTTTTGCGGCGATTTTTTCTATGATATAGTTTTCCAATATATCCCCGACTTTAATATCATTGAAATTCTCTATCAGTATCCCGCACTCGTAACCGGACTGGACCTCTTTAACGTCGTCCTTGAACCGCTTGAGCGTATCGATCTTCCCTTCGTATATGACGACGTTATCCCTCAACACCCGGATACCGTCACTGCTGCGTGAAACATATCCGTCGATTACATATGAACCGGCGATCGTCCCCAGCCTGGATACAGGGAAGAGATGACGAACTTCGGCCCGGCCCAGGACCTTCTCCTTCAGGGTCGGCTCCAGCATCCCCTCCAGTGCCTTTCTGACATCCTCGATGGCCTCGTAAATGACATTGTACAATCTGATATCGACCCCTTCTTTTTCAGCCGTCTGGGCTGCTTTCGTCTCCGGCCGCACATTAAATCCTATAATGATCGCATCAGACGCGGTGGCCAGCATCACATCAGACTCGTTGATACCCCCAACGGATGTGTGGATAACCTTTACTTTCACCTCAGGATGGTGGATGTTCTCGAACGCGTCCCTTATCGCCTCGACCGAACCCTGTACATCACCCTTGATGATTATATTCAACTCCTTTATCTGTCCCTCTTTTATCTTTGTATAAAGTTCGTCGAGCGTCAGTTTTTTTGCCTTTGCCATCTCGCGGGATTTCTGCTTCTGAACTCTCGATAATGCGATCTGGCGCGCCCTCTTTTCATCCTCAACGACCGTAAATATGTCGCCCGCGGCCGGGACTTCGGAAAAACCGATCACCTCCACCGGTGTGGACGGCCCTGCGCTCATGATCCGCTTGTTGGAATCATCTATCAATGCCCTGACCTTCCCGACCTGCATTCCGGACAAAAGAGCATTCCCTACCCTGAGGGTTCCCGTCTGAACGAGCAACGTTGCGACCGGCCCCCTGCCCCGGTCGAGTTTGGCCTCGATCACGGTCCCCTTTGCCTCCCTGTCGTGGTTTGCCTTCAACTCCATTATTTCAGACTGGAGAAGGATCATCTCGAGCAGGTTTTCGATCCCGATCCGCTTCTTTGCGGAGACTTCGACGAAGATATTGTGCCCACCCCAGTCTTCGGGGATGACCCCCCTTTCGGAAAGTTCCGTCTTAACCTTCGAAATGTTAGCCTCCGGTTTGTCGACCTTGTTCACCGCGACCACGATCGGCACATTCGCGGCCTTGGCGTGATTGATCGCCTCTACAGTCTGTGGCATCACCCCGTCATCGGCAGCGACCACGAGGACGACGATATCGGTAACCTTTGCACCTCTCGCCCTCATTGAGGTGAACGCCTCATGCCCCGGAGTATCCAGGAAAACGATGTCCTTCCCCTTCAGGTTTATTTTATAAGCCCCGATGTGCTGGGTGATCCCGCCGGCTTCGGTCTCAGTGACTTTCGTCTCCCTAATCGCATCCAAAAGCGAGGTTTTGCCGTGGTCGACATGTCCCATTATCGTTACTACCGGAGCACGCGGCAGGAGTTTCGAGAGATCCTCCTCTACTTCCTCAACCTGCACATCTTCCTCGACGGAAGCGATTTCCAGCTTGACGCCGAAATTCTCCGCAACCAGAAGTGCTGCATCAGGGTCGACCGGCTGGTTGATGGTAGGCATGTATCCAAGTTCCATGAATTTCTTGATCACATCTGAAAATTTCAGACCGATGAGTTCGGAGAATTCCTTCACGGTGGTCCCTTCTCTCAATTTAAGGGTCTTCTTCCTCGGCATCGTAGACTGAATTGCGGGCTTTGCTTCCTGTCTGGAAACGAATCTCCCCCTGTCTCCCTTTTTGCCTCCCCTCATGTCGTGCCATTTCTTCGGCTCTATTTTTCTGATCGCCTGGAAGGCACGCTGCAATCCGGGTTTGGACTTGAATTTCTCGATCTTTTCCGCCTCGATATCTTTTTTGAATCTGTCCGGCAGGGTGATGTCCTCTTCGGCATCGGGAATTACGGGAGGGACTGCAACTTTTCCTTCGGAGTCTTCAACAGGTTCTTCCTGTGCTTTCGGCCCCTCTTTCTTCTTCTTTTTGATCACAGGCAGCGGCCTCGGTTTTTCAACAGGCTTCTGCTCGGCAGGTCTTGAGGATACCTTCTTTTCCTTTTTCTCCGGTCTCTCCGCAACGGCAGTCCGGGAAGAAAAAGAACCCGTGACTTTTTGTGCGATATCCTCTTCTATGCTCGACGAATGGGTCTTCCCTTCCACACCGAGCCTCGCAAGGGCATCCAGAATCTCCTTGTTGCTCCTGTTCAGCTTCTTTGCAAGTTCGTATATTCTTATTTTGGCCATTAAATCAACCTGTCAGTATCTTCCCGTTCTTTCTTTCAATAATTACTATCCTTGTATCACCAATCTTAAAATGTTATCATAAAAAACCTTGTTTATGCAATTCTGAAAGGAGGGACCGAACGTGGCAAGCTGCATCGCATGTGGAAAGAAGAAAACCGTCGGCAACAACGTCAGTCACGCCAACAACAGGACGAAAAGACAGATCATGCCGAACCTGCAACGGACACGTATTACTACATCCCACGGGACAAAACGTGCCTATGTCTGCACGAGATGTCTCCGTTCCGGCGCCGTAAAGAAAGTCGTCTAGAATGGAAAAGACCGATTCCCTGCTCATGCCGTTCCTGAGACGGCTCGGGATCGAAAGCGGCGCCCATCTCGCCAGGATAAAAGAAAACTGGCATGCCATTTTTGCTGAGCCTTTGTCCGCGCATATGTATCCGGCCAGGCTCTCAGATGGGGAAATTCTTCTCAATGTCGATTCTCCTTTATGGATGCAGCAACTCAGTTACCATAAGCGTGAGATTATTTCGAGGTTGAGTTCTTACGGAGTCCGGGAAGTCCGGTTCAGGACAGGAAGGATTCCCAGGGCAAAACATGGGAAACAGGCTCTCCGGCGTTATGGAGAGCTCTCTCCCGAAGACGCTGCTTTCGTTGAGGACCTTCTTCCCGGGATCCGGGACAACGACCTGCGCAATGCTGTAAAGAGCGCGGCTGAAAAATCACTGAAGTCCGGGCGTAGCCCGCGCAAGGACCGCTTCTGACTAGGGGTTTACCAACGAAAAACTCACTCCTTCCGTTGCAAAAAACTTAATCATTTATGAAGGGCGCGTAGTATGTCATTCCGGCCTGCCCGGTCTCCTCGGCAAACAGGAATGGCAGCCATAAAGGAACTCAGCACAACCGGCCTTTGCGGAACCTTATCGAACCCTACGCGGATTCCGCCTGCTTCTCGTAAATAAGGATGGGTTTTTCCCTCTTCACGACGGTCTCTTCCGTGACCAGACATTCCTTGACTCCCTTCTGGGAAGGGATCTCATACATGACATCGAGCATGATCTCCTCAAGAATAGCCCGGAGTCCCCTTGCGCCCGATTTCCGCTGGACCGCCTTCTGGGCGATGGCGGAGAGGGCGCTGTCAGTGAATCTCAGTCTCACATTATCGAAAGAAAGGAGTTTCTGATATTGTTTGATCAGAGAATTTTTCGGTTCCATGAGGATCTTGACAAGAGAAGCCTCATCGAGCTCCTCCAGCGTGGCCACAACGGGAAGCCTTCCCACGAATTCGGGGATAAGGCCGTATTTGGTAAGGTCCTCCGGTTCGGTTGCGCATAATATATCCCCGATTTTTTTCTCAGCTCTGCTGAGGAGGTTTGTTCCGAAACCGACGGTCTTCTTGCCGGTCCTCTGTTCCACGATGCCTTCAAGACCTATAAAGGCGCCACCGCAGATAAAAAGGATATTGGTGGTGTCCACCTGAATGAAATCCTGCTGGGGATGTTTGCGCCCGCCCTGCGGCGGGATGTTCGCGATCGTCCCCTCGATGATCTTGAGAAGGGCCTGCTGGACCCCTTCGCCCGAAACGTCCCGGGTAATGGACGGGTTATCGGATTTCCTGCTGACTTTGTCGATTTCATCGATGTATACGATCCCACGCTGGGCCTTTTCCACATCATAATCCGAGACCTGCAGTAATTTCAGGATGATATTCTCCACATCCTCTCCGACGTATCCGGCCTCGGTAAGGGTGGTCGCGTCGGCGATGGTGAAGGG
>JBECKU010000132.1:0-4017 GCA_040235385.1 Candidatus Sulfobium sp.
GAGATGCTCTCGCTACATTACTCTACGCCCGAGGACAAGAGATATTGGACGCATGCTGCTTTGATCTTCACCTTCATTTATTCTGTCTTTGTCACTGCTAACTATGTAGTCCAACTCGCAACAGTAATCCCTGCGAAGTTAAGAGGAACATCTGAAACTATCCACATTCTGGAACAAACTCCGCACTCTTTATTCTGGAACTTCGATGCGGTGGGTTACATATCGATGGGATTGGCGACCTTGCTTGCCGTTCCAGCGCTAAGTAAAGTCGGCTTTGAGAGGTGGGTCAGGATGTCCTTTATCGCCCATGCTATCGTGACCCTCCCGATCAGCGTCGTGTATTTTTATCCAACATATTCCCAAACTCTGCTTTTTCTCGGGTTTCCTTGGGCAATAACCGCGCCCCTCTTCATGGTATTGCTCGCGATCATGTTGCGGAGAAGACAGATAGACAGAGTGTGAAGACGCCTCGCCGGCAGGCACTTATCGAGACTCCATAGTCCTGAAAGCATTCGCTTTAAGTCTTCAAAACTCCAATTTATGCAGTGATTGTCGTAAAATATCACTCATCAGGAGGTAAACCGTGAGAATTCGCGCCCATGAGATCGACAAGACCGCTATCAGTTTCTATGACCGCTATTGTGACGGCTATGCTCGTCCGGGCTCTGAGGGCAACGGATATGTATGTGTGGTGAAGGTTGCCACCGGCACCGTTGCGAAGACCGATGATTTCCTGTTGGATGGTATCGTCGCTTACGATCGGGCCGAGGCCAATGATGGCTATACCGGGCAGATAAACATGGTGACCGCGTCATCATTCTGCGGGATTGCCGGACAGGTTTGGGGGTATGACCTGGCCGTTGCGGACATTATTGCCGAGGAAGAGCAGAAACCGATCCTGGAGGTTGGGCAGTACGACGGCTCCATTCTACCTGTGTACGACGCGCAGCCATTGATAGACGCTGGCACGGCGCTTTTCGGTACTGAGCAAAACCGCCGTTTCCCCCTGGCCCCCGGTGCACACGTGAATTGTGCTAACAAGAGCGTGACGGCTTTGCGTCCCAAGGCAGGGGCGCTGCAGGAAGGTCAGGCATATGGAGTGTGGTGCGTCATCTCTCTCTCAATCGCCAGGGACCGCGGCAAGGCCGCGGATCTTTTCGTAGAGGATGCCGGTCTCTGGGTCCAAAATGATAATCCGGACAAACTAAAGGCCTTTGTGGAAAAACACCGCGAGGCCGCGGTGCGATCTGTTGTTGCCTGCGGCAAAGATCACAGCGTGCCCTATGACTGCAGCTACATAAGCTTTGCCTGCGTCATCATGGAGCCTGGTGAAGTGGGCACGGCGTTGGCCGTAGCGCCATATATCACCCTGGCCCGCGATGCTATCCCTGCCGGGGGTTTCAACAGCCTCACCCGTATGACTCTCTCCGAATGGGTTAAAGCGATGGGCTTTAAAGATGGCTAGGGCAATTGGCGATCAAGGACAGTAATCGCGCGTTCTGACATGCTTGGCGACACGGAGTTTCTGGCTCGAGAATGGTTATATCCGGTTCGATTATCCGCACTTCCTGTAATTCGACTTTTTACTCGTACCGCACGCTCCTGAATCGCATCCCTGACAGTGCCCCTTCTTAATCCAGAGCGACCGGTATAAGAGATATACCGCTCCAATTATGATCAGCGCCATCCAAAAAATATCTGTAAATCCCATGTAGATTCTCCTTTGTGTAGAGTCCGTGTAAAGTCATTTTTTGTTTCTGTCATTCCGGCATTGTGCTGAGCTGGAATCCATTACTTTTTTCAATACCTTCTGGATGCCTGATCAGGTCTGGCATGACGGCAAAGGCCGTCTTATACAGACACACTTGATTGGGCACCGAGCACCGCGCCCCTGCAATTGCACGTTCGACTAACCTAACCCCAGCAGCTTGCCGCCCTGGAATATAAGCAGGGCCGCGCCCCAGGCAAGGACCATCTGATAGGCAAACGCTATCCCGAACCATTTCCATGTGCCGAATTCGTGCCACATCGCAATGGCCGCTACTACGCAGGGCATGTATAGGAGAACGAAGACGATGAAGGCGTAAGCCGAAATCGGGGTGAATTGGGCCTTGATGGCCCTCCTGAGGGAACCGCGCTGGATCGCTTCGTCCGCCGACTCCTCGGTCGACATGGTGGTTATGCCGACGGCCGAAACGACATTTCCGATCGACTCTTTAACAGCTCCGCCGAAGGATGTCACGATCTCCCCGAGGTCTTCGCTCAGCGTGGGAGTCTGCGAGTTTTGAGTTTTGAGTTCTGAGTTGTCAGTTATAACTTCTGACTTCTGACTTCCCACTTCCGACTTTTGTGTATATATCTCCCCCATAGTCCCGACAACGATTTCCTTTGCTATCAGTCCCGATATAAGCGAAGACGATGCCTCCCAGGTGCCGAAGCCGAGGGGGGCCAATGCCGGCGCTATCACCTGTCCCATTTTTCCGAGATATGAGTCTTTCTTGTTCTCAACTCCCCAAGGCAGATTCAGCAGGAACCACACTAGTATCGATACGGCTAAAATGTAAGTGCCGGCCTTGATGAGGAAGTGCTTTCCCTTTTCCCATGTATGTATCATTAGGCTTCTGAAAGAAGGCATCCTGTATGGCGGCAGCTCCATGATGAACATCGGCGCCTCGCCCCTGAACAGGGTCCGCTTGAATATAATGCCCATTACCACCGCAAGTACAATCCCCATTACATAAAGAGACCAGAGGACCGTTCCCGCGCTTGAGGCAAAGAAGGCGCCGATGAAGACGATGTAAACCGGAAGCCGCGCTCCGCAGGACATGAGAGGTATGAGCAGGGCCGTCAGTGCCTTGTCCTTCGGATTTTCGAGGGTGCGCGTGGCGTATATCGCCGGAACATTGCATCCGAAGCCGAGGAGCATCGGGATGAAGGATTTGCCATGGAGTCCGATTGCGTGCATTGCCCTGTCCATTACGAACGCGGCCCGCGCCATGTATCCGCTTCCTTCAAGAAAAGTGATGAAAAACATCATGACGAAGATGACGGGGACGAACACGAGGACCGCGCCGACGCCCGCGATAACCCCGTCCGTAACGAGAGACGACATCCAGACCGGCGCATGAAGAAAGTCGATGATCTCCGCCACCCATCGTTTAAACGGCCCCGAGGTCATCGAGTCGAGCCAGTCGGCGAAAGGCGCGGACATATCGAACGTGAGCTTGAATACGAGCCACATGGCAGCAAAGAATATGGGGATGCCGAGATAGCGGTTCAACACTACTTTATCGATCCTTTCCGTCATCTCCATCTTCCTGACGTCGGGCCTCTTCATCACTTCGCGGGTGAGACCGGACGCCTGCGCATACCGGGCATCCGCCATAACGGACTCGATGTCTTCACCATGGGCCTTCCGAAGATGCTGAAGGGTCTCCCCGAGAAGACCGGTTTCGTCGAGCCCGGTTTCCTCCCGGATGTGAGCATCGCCCTCCATTAGTTTAAGGGCAAGCCAGCGAAGAGGATAGCGGTCCGCAATGAAAGAATGGTTTTCTCTGAGATGATCTTCGATCTCACGGGCAGCCGATTCGATGTCTTCACCGTAATTGAGGCGCTTCGGCTTATGCGAGGTTCTCCCGGCACAAGCGAGTGCCATCTGCATAAGATCTTTCAGGCCGATTTTTCTGGTTGCGACCGTCCGGACGACCATGACGCCCAGCATATCTTCAATCGCAGGGGAGTCGATCTTATATCCTTTTTTCTCTGCTTCGTCACAGATATTTAGCGCCATGACGATGGGGATGCCGAGTTCCATCATCTGGATAGTTAGATATAGATTTCGCTCGAGATTGGTCGCGTCCACTACATTGATGATTACATCGGGTTTATCATGGACGAGGTAATCGCGCGCTATGATCTCCTCCTGAGTGTATGGGCTCAAACTGTATGTTCCCGGAAGATCAACAAGTCTGATCCTTTTCCCTTCGAAGATGAAATTAGCCTCTTTCTTCTCCACAG
>JBECKU010000165.1:0-7888 GCA_040235385.1 Candidatus Sulfobium sp.
CCCTGAACCGGACCTCACTCTCTTTCAGCGCTTCTTCAACCTTCCTTTGCTTCCTCCGGACCCTCGCATCGCGTAGTTCTCTCGATATCGCGGGAAGCAGCCTGTCGAGGTGGCCTTTGAGTATGAAATCGTGGGCGCCGGCCTTCAGGGCTTCGACGGCGGTTTCCTCACCGATCTTCCCTGAAACGACGATGAAAGGGATCTCCAGCAGGTGGTTCTTGAATACGGCAAGCGCCCCGAGTCCGGTGAAGTGGGGCATGATATAGTCTGAAACGACGAGGTCCCATTTTTGACGTGCCAGGGCGGCGTTCATTTTCTCCTCTGTCTCAACCCTGTCAAAAGTGACGGAATAGCCGCGCCTGAGTTCACGGATCAGAAGCAGCATATCATCCTCGGAGTCTTCGATGAACAATACCCGGAGGCGCTTATGTGGTTCGTTCTTCATCCGGTAGAGTTGTTTCGTTCAGATAAGCCTACAAATCCAGGCCTTCCTGACGGCCTTCGGCAAAAATGAATAATTCGGCAACCTGCTTCATTTTACAATATTCGCGGGTCTAATTACATCTTCAGGATGTGCTCCGGATAACGACCGCAGGTCGATTCGAATTTCGCCCAGCAGAAGCTTTCTGACCCCCTTTGCCGTGGCTGCCGGAGACCTGACAACAAAAGAATGCTTATCAGCCTCGGACAGAATGCCGAGCGCATACGTATCTTCATTGCGGTTAAGCCCTATGATCGAGCCCATTTTCACCACTTCTTCCGGGGTATCCGTCGGAGCGCCAAGATAAAAAAATGCAATGTCAGTTTTCCGGAAGAGGAAATCCGAAAGCCCGGTCCGAAAATAATCGGCCATCTTTTCTTCCCTGTAGCGGAGACGCTCCCGACGGCTTCTTTTTTTTGCCCTGTCCGGTACTTTCAGCCTGTGGATACGCGCGTCGGCCGCCTTTCCGAGAATGTGTTCGAGTTCTCCGTATCTCTGCAGGGCAACCACATGCTCCGGACGTATCGCTTCTATCTTCCTTACTTTCAGATTCCGTCCGGCGTAACCTGAGACAAGACCGCTCGTATCTACTATGATTATTTCCGCTCTCTTCCGTTCTCTTTTAACGATCCGTTCCGTATTTTTTACGATAATGGAAGGGACCCGTGCGGGGTTTACAGTGCCGATATAACACATCACATCGAAAGGACGGTCGCGACCGCCGGGCGAGACCGTCCATGATTTCGCGCTTACTGTCCCGGGAAGACCTATGGTCGACTGACCGATGTCCGAATCGACGATGGAGACTTTTTTATTCCGGGACAACATTTTTTGGGTGAGATACCGTGCGAGAGTAGATTTCCCTGAATCCGTCTCCCCCAGAATCAGGATAACCCCCGGGGATTCGGTCAGAGATTCTGAAAGAGTTTCCCATTCAGGTTCGGGTATGAGACCCATTTCAGCGGGACGGGAATTATCAGCCTTCATTATTTACAAATGGCATAAGATAAACTTGCATCACAATAAATCCGGTCAAAACAGAGTCCGGCGTGATGAAAAACAGCCATAGTCGGAGGCATCTCAGCCGCTCGCATTCAGGTTGATACCTTATTCAAATCTGCATCGAACGTTTTGACTGCGTTTTGCGTGAATCAGGATAATAATTTGCCGATTCTATGGTGTTTTTCAGCACGCCGGACTCTGTCCTTCCTCAATTGTAAGGAAAAAGAATCATAAAAACACCACTGCGGGTTCGTACGTAAAAAGAAGTGCACTTTTCACCGGCAATGAAAAAAGTTTCCTGCACGCCATAGAGTAAATGTCCATCTGGATGCGGTATCTCTCTTTCAGCTCTTTTTTCTCCTCCTCTTTCACCGGATACGTTTTATAGTCGTAAAGATAGACGACGCCCTCCTTGATTATTATCCTGTCGATCCTCCCCTTGTAAACCTTGTCTCCTTTTCCGAGGACGAAAGGCATTTCAGTGTACGAGTTATTCACGGGCATGATTATTTCTTCCATGATCCCGGAATCTTCGAGCCTGTCCAGAACGCCCTGCATCATTCCCCTGTAATGTTCCGCCTTTTGTATAAGCGAAAGATCGCTCCTGATGAGTGCATCGATCCCGGCTTCGATGTCTTCACTCTTTGTAATGCCACGTGAGATGTTTTCGAAAAGTCTGTGGAACAGACTGCCCAGAACGATCCAGTCCTGACCGTGTTTTGCCATGATCTCAGGATCTTCTTCCGTGACATTGATCCATTCACGAACACCCTGAGGCTGTCCTATGGGTTCAACATGCACCGGCTCCTGGAATAAATCCGGATCGCGGGAGAAAATAACGCCCCGGGGACCGTCCGTAAGCGCCAACTCCTTTTCGTGTATTACATCGAATATCCCCGGGGGAGGCGTACACTCTGAAACGCTTCCCGGGAAGGCCTCTTCGATAAGGGCGAGTTTACCTTTTATCTTCGATTCTCCCCCTTTCCGCTTCACAACACCCGACATGATAAGATGGTCCATCGCACGTGTAACGGCCACATAGAAAAGACGCTTTTCTTCCTCGCTCTCTTTCGCTTTGCGCAGAAGAAAAAGGTCGTTTTTTTTCCGCTTGACCGGATCTTCTTCACAGACGAATGTGAGCGAGTCATGTGTCTCGTCAAGAAGGATCGGACCCGTCCTGAATGAATGAGAATCATCGAGAGATGGGAGAAAGACCACAGGGAACTGCAGACCCTTCGCGCCATGGACCGTCATGATCTTCACGGCATCGAAATTTTCGGTATTAACGTTTGCCTTGGACTCAGCGGCTTTCTTTGAACGGATCAGGATTTCCTTGATCTCGTACAGAGACAAAGCCTGTGATCCGTATTCTTCCATAATTCCGATGAATTTTTTTATGTTGGCATGCCGCTGAGCTTCCCAGAATATTTTCCATCCCCCGGTCTGAGTCAGGAATCTCTCGAGGACGACGGCGAGCGGCATCGACCGGGCTGCAGCGATGCATTCATCGAGGATCGAGACGGAGTTTATTATCCTCGTCACGCCCGAGTGGTTCAGTTTCCCGAAGAGAGAAGTCTCCCCCTCCAGAAGGAAATCCGAGAGATCCGATTCTGAAAGGCGGAAAAGGGGGCTCCTCAGTAAGGAGAAGAGACTGAAATCATCGAGCGGATCAGCGAGAAAAGAGACGAATTCTTTCAGCACCGCGACCTCGGGTTCGTCGTAAAATCCGATCCCTCCGACTACTACGTAAGGGATATTATGCTCTCTGAAAGCGTTTTCAAACGCGGCCAGGTGCGTCCTGTTTCTGATCAGGACAGCGATGTCGCAAAAGCGGCATTTGCTCCCGGAAGGGTCCGACGGTATCGGGAGATTTTCTCTTATCAGGAGGATCTTCCTGGATATGAGCGAGGCCTCCTTCTGTCTCGTGGTCTTCGAATCCTTTTCGCCGTCGAGGACAAGCAGTTCAATCTTCCCGGTCCCTTCGCGCACCGGTTTGAAAGATGCGTACGCCGTTTCCCAGGAATGGGGCGAGTTGCTCTTCATCGCCCGGGCGAAAAGACCGTTCACAAAGTGTATGACAGACGGAAGACTCCGGTAGTTCTCTTTCGCTTCCAGACAGACCGCCTCCTGCCCGAGCCATTCGGTGAATGTATTTCTCACCTGATGGAATATCGATACATTCGCTCCTCTGAACATGTAAATCGATTGTTTTTCATCACCGACGAGAAAGACCGTCGGTGTTTTTCCGCCCGCCCTCTTTGCACCCAGACCGGATCGCCATTCCTCTGTAATCTTGTCTATGATCTTCCACTGCACGGAACTCGTATCCTGGAACTCGTCGACGAGGATATGGTCGGTATGCTCATCAAATGCGTAAAGTATATTCAGCCAGCCGGGGTTTGAAGATATCGCCCTGTAAGCCATAATCTCCATGTCATTGAAATCGATCACGCCCGTTTCCTGTTTTTTCTTCCGATAGGTATCCAGGCATTTCCTGTATAGTTCCAGGAGGGACGCCTCTTCGGCTCCCCGTGGTCCACCCCTTTCTTCCAGGAGAAATTCCGAATAAGGACGTTTCTCATGAATAGCTTCAAGCATTCCGTAAAGTATTCCCCATCCCTTCACACCCTTGCGCTTCAGGTAATCGAAGAAGAGGGCAGGGGCGTCTTTCTCTGTGCGCAGCGTATCGTAAATGGATTCCGACCATACACGCGACGCCCCGAACGCATCGAGCACATCGAGCGAAGGATCGAGACCGAGTTCGAGGGCGAACCTTGTGAGGAGCTTGCGGCAGAATGCATGGATTGTTGTGATCCTCATGAGCGGGATCTTCTCTTTTATACGGCCGAAGGTGTCGGGCGATTCCCTGAGGAGGATGTTCAGGACTCTGTCCTTCATCTCGGCGGCGGCCTTTTCAGTGAACGTTATGGCGAGGATCTTCTCCGGTTCCGCTCCGTCCTCTAGGAGACGAATGTACCTTCGGGCCAGTTTTTCAGTCTTGCCCGAGCCCGCGGGAGCCGTTATGATTACGCTTTTTTTTGTGTCGAGGAACTCATCCATCATAAATTGCCGTCCGGATCTTTTTTTTCCCCTCCGGGTCGCCGGCGCCTTCTGCCGAATGAATATACGGGCAGAATGGCATCTCCGGACAGCTTGAGCAGAAGAAATCTTCGAGGGGCTCTGCATCGAACCTGCACTCGCGCAGATTACCCGCCGTCTCCCCGAGGAACTTCAAGGCGGCGGAAATGTAGTCTTCGAACGTGTTTTTGTCCCTCTTTGTCGGTATCCACTTCAATCCGACCTCCCGGAGGGAGTATATACCCGCTTTTTCTACCGGCATGCCCTGCGCGCCGAGCATCGCCGCATAAAGAGGGAGCTGAAGGTCCTTACCCTTTCTGATAATTTCCGACCCGGGATCCGAATATCCGGTCTTATAATCGATAATGCGGAAACGGTCTCCGCACGCGTCTATTCTGTCGATCTTTCCGGACAATGTGATCCCGGGCAGGACTTCCTGGACTGTCTTCATCTCAAGATAGAAGGGAAAAAATCCTTCTTCCCTGAGTCCGGATTCAAGTTCGAGTATTTCGGGCAGGAGATGGAGAAAGGTCTCCCGTATAAGCTCCTTCCAATAATTCTCGAACATGTAATCCTTCAAAATTCCGTCTATAATGTCCGCCGCTTTCCGTTCGACCTCCACGTCTTCGATGGGCAGTGCGAGAAGTTCTTCCATAACTTTGTGAATGATCGTCCCGAGGGATTTGGCCTCAACCTCGTATTCGGCGATTTCCGACGCCTCCAGCCGGAGTATCTTTTCGATGAAGAATCTCCTCGGACATTTGCGGTACGCATCGATATCCGTTACCCGTAAAGGAAAGGATAGTTTCTTCCTGAGGACCCGCGCCCGCGACCTTCCGACAAGCCTCAATTGTCTGAAGGAGTCCGAATAGGGTTTTCTGCCTTTCCTGACCATTTCTTCTTCCGAAGAGAAGATGCCTAATATCTTTTCCCCGGATTCCGCTCCCCGTGGGAGATAGGGCGAAGGAAGAATGGTCTTGTCGGCTTCCAGACCAGGATAAGACAAGTGGGTTGTCAGGGAAGACCCGACGATCCGGAAGAAATTGAGTTTCTGGATTCCGAGATATCTCCTGAGATCCACGAGGCCGTATTCTTCTCTTACGCTGTCGGGAAGGATGTGGTCGAGAGGAGGCTTTGAAGGCATGTCACCGTCTCTCAGACCGCAAAAATAAAGATGATCTGGTTCAAGCCCCCGCGATTCGAAGAAATCCATGATCTGGATACCCGGCTCTTCCCGCCCGTACGTTCCCTGGCCGAGGACGTACCCGACATATTCCGTATACGTTTTGAAGGAAATTTGTCCTGTCTCCGGGAATTCTCCGAGAATACGGACGGCTTCCAGAGCTTCCCGTAACCTGCGCGTATCCTCCTCATCAGCCTCGAAGCCCATTCCGGACAGGACACTTCGCATGGCTGCATGATATTCCTGGACCGTTGCCTTTTCCCTGATTTTAATCAAGGTGTCCAGGATGCCGAAGACGTGTGAAATCTCCTTATTTATTGTCTCTGCAAGCTCATTCCCTGAGATGCCCGCGCTGAGGGTTTTCCAGGCGGAACGGCCTTTTATTATGCCCGAACCGAGGGACAGCGAAGGAATATGAGTCCTTATTGCCTCTGGTACCTTTTTGAAAAAGGGTGAGTTTAGGGCGGTCGTGAATTTTGCCCGCGGGAAGTCTTCCGCGACTGATTCCATCAGGGAAAGCACATCTCTCAGGGGAGGTCTCCGTGATCCCGGTTTTTCAGCGGATACAGAGAACGGCAGACCGTACCGGGTGAAGATCCTTTCGGCGGCATCGGCGTACCGACGTATCTTCGGAAAAGTCAGCAGTATCGTGGTCCCGGCCTTTGCGCCTCCGGAAATATAGAGGCTCTTAATGTGCCGTGCGACCCCTTCTATCTCATCTTCGACCCCGTTATATTTCACATATGGCGGATCGGGCTTTTGGGCCTCTTCCATACGGGTCTCGATGACGCTGAACCGGGATTTGAGGAAATCCGTGTAGCTCTTCGTAATGAAAGAAATTTCTGCGTTGTCGGGGCACGATATAAGGACCGAATCGGCCTTTTCGATCAGTTTTGCTAAAAGATATTTCTCCGAAGATGTCATGTCATAAAAGCCGTCGGCGATGAGTACAGGGAAATTGTCTAATGCCTCACCTGCTGAGGAGACGCAATAGTTGAAGGCATCGTCTTCATCAAAATAATTGGAACCGGAAAGAGCAGCCTGGTATTTTTCGAATATGAGAAGCGCGTCATCGAGCTTCCGGGCGATATCTTGGGGTATCCCCAATTTTAACAAGATACCGGCGAGATCCTCCCTGATCAAGGACAATCCCTTTTCCGGATGGTACTGCTTAAGCTCCTTGAGTAAACGGGAAAGTACGCTAGCATAGCCGACCCTGTGGCCGGAGATACCGGAGACCAGTAATGGCATTAGGAACTGGGGAAATCTTTTGCCGGGCATCTTCCGTTCGAAGATGTGACCGGCCAGTTGTTTAAAGGTAAAGAATCTCGGTGGAATGTAAGGGTTGCCCACAAAGCGATGAAATTTTTTCTGGGCGTCTCTTAGTTTTCGCGGGGTTGGAGATATATGGACTATGCCCGAATAGTCGGGCCCGGGAAATCCTCCAATTGCTTCTCTCAGCAAGTATTCGGTACTTCCCCGGCAGGAAAAGGGGACATAATAGAGTCTTATTTTTCCGGACGGCTCGCTGTCCATTCATTAGAATAATGTATATTTGCAGTTGTATTCAACGGACATATTTTTGGGCTTGAAAGTTCCCGGCGCGCACGATCTTGAAAAATACTTAAAAATTGATAAGATGGAAATACAAGGTAATTCAACTGATACTGTGATCGGGCGTGGAGGTGTACAATGAAAGATCTTGTGAGAGAAATTCTCAACCCCCTGGGGATATCGGTCAACGGACAAAACCCATGGGATATCTCCATCAGGGACGAAAGATTTTATCAAAGAGTGGTTTCCGACGGCAGCCTGGGTCTCGGTGAATCGTACATGGCCGGCTGGTGGGAATGCGAAAGGATCGATGATTTTATATGCAGACTGGTATCCTCAAGATCCGAAGAAAGACTCAGGAAGAACTGGAAATTTCTGCTTCATATCCTCAGGTCGATTGTCTTCAACCTCGGGAGCAAGTCCCGGGCGTTTACAGTAGGTGAAAAACATTATGATCTCGGCAACGAGTTATACAGGAATATGCTGGACAAAAGAATGGTATACAGTTGCGCATACTGGAAGGACGCCGACGACCTGGACGGTGCCCAGGAGGCCAAACTCGACCTCATCTGCAGGAAAATCGGGCTCAA